>JABEVM010000210.1 GCA_013041585.1 Chlamydiota bacterium | reverse complement strand
AGAAGAAGGTGAATGGGAAGAAATTAAAAAGAAATAAAACAAACAGAATGAGAATGGAAAAATTCATAGAGAAACGTGCTTAAAATCACCATCTTAGGTTTTTCTAAATCAACATTTAAGCAATTAATTTAAAGATGTTTACGAAGTTTTGAATAAATTTGAAAGAGATCCCATTTTCCATCATTTTGGTGCTGCATTTTTTATAACGTTTTCAATTTAGTGAATGATTTAGGGAGATTTTGCTTTTATCTGAAAACCTTGCTTCATGAGGTCTTTCACTTTTATATACTTCTTCGACAGTTCATTATCAATCTTAGTCAAAACCTCCGTTTTGCCATTAATTGCAATATAAGGATCAATCCCTCGAAATTTTGTTCTGACATGAAGTTCGCTCTTATCTACCTCAACAACTGAAAAAAAGTCCCTCGCATGAAGAATACGATACATCAACTCTTGGACTTTAGGATCCCTCATTACTAAAAGCTTTTGCCAAAGCATGTCATCGGTACCAAAATAAATATCCTCCATGGAAACCACGTTCTGCTCTACTGCCAGCAAAATAGCGAGGGCAAGCCATCTCGACATCAAGTAATTTTCAGCAGATCCCCAGCAGTTTTCTGTCATATACAGCGAGAACTCTACCAATTTCTTCATGAGATGGGTTTTACTAGAAATCCAACACCCCTTTACAAACTGAAGGTCATCTATAATCTCCCTCCCCTCTTCTTTTGTAAGAAAGCCTTGGTAGAAGGCCCCTTGAATATTATATTCAATACGATCAGCGCTTAAATTGGGAAGATCTTGTTCTAAGGCTAGAAAGCGGCCTGATTTATGGAAGACCTGATTTACTGAGTAGCCATGTCTAACCAGAATCTCTTCAATCCCATATTTTTTTAAAAACCATTCATGGATACTATCCTGATAAGAGTCTTTTTCAGATTCAAAACGAAAAATCTTCTCTCCCACATGAGAGAATACTGTATGGGACACATCATGAAGAAGACCTGCGATCTGCTCTTCTAGAGATAGCCCCTTTAGCCGTAAAATAGCAAAAACTCCCAGACTATGCTCATACCTGGTATATTCCTCAGTGTGGGTTGTATAGTAGGCAACTCCGTACTGATGCACTTTTTTTAATCTTTGCATCGCCTCGCTTTCTATTAAATCTAAGATAATGGGTTCATTTACCTCGATGGGCCCATAAAAGGTATCAATCACTTTTGCCCAGAGATCACACTGCGAGGAAAGCAAATAAAGAGTAAAGATTGTAACGAATCTATGCATGTAAGCTTCTATCTCTTCAAAAAAATTGGAAAAATCATATCCTTTTTTCCATTTTTTTCTAGATCTTCTTATTTCCAGTCCATTTCCTAGAAGAATTATGTATTGCGCAACAAGTTCTGCGAGAGTATATCTAGTTTTTATAACTTATTTTATATAAGAAATAGCACCTTACAGAAAGGATGTTCAAACATGACTAACCTCCCTAATACCCTAAATACGCTGCAGTCTTTAGATAATGATAAAAAACACTACTTTTACTCTCTTCCCTCTTTAGAGCAGCAGGGCCTTGTAGAAATCCACAGGCTTCCGATTTCACTTCGCATCATGCTAGAATCACTACTCAGGAATTGCGACGGCCGTAAAGTCAAAGAATCCAATATCCTTCAACTTGCCAAATGGGAAGGAAAAGGCAAACAAAGTGGAGAAGTCCCTTTTGTCGTCTCTCGAGTTTTACTACAAGATTTTACAGGAGTTCCTCTTCTTGTTGATCTAGCCGCTATGCGCGAGGCTGCTGCAGAAAAAGGGTTTGATCCTGGTGTTATTGAACCTAACGTTCCTGTAGATCTCGTTGTAGACCATTCCGTCCAAGTTGACAGGGCTGGGACGAAGGATTCCTATTTATTCAATCTGCAGCTTGAGTTTGAGCGCAACCTGGAAAGATATCGTTTTCTTAAATGGGGGCAACAGGCATTTAAGACTTTCAGTGTGATCCCTCCCGGAATTGGAATTGTCCATCAAGCAAACTTAGAGTATCTAGCGTCAGTTGTTTCAGAAAAAGCGCTTGCGCAAGGTTCTCTTCTCTATCCCGATACCTTGGTCGGAACAGATTCCCATACTACGATGATCAATGGGCTTGGAATTGTCGGTTGGGGGGTAGGCGGAATTGAAGCGGAAGCCGCCATGCTCGGACAACCGGTGACAATGCAAATTCCGGAAATCATCGGGGTATACTTAACTGGAAAGCTTCAAGAAGGAGTGACGGCAACAGACCTTGCCCTTCGTATTACAGAGATGCTGCGTAAAGAGAATGTCGTTGATAAATTTGTAGAATTCTTTGGCATAGGCTCTGCAAGCCTTACCGTCGCGGATAGGGCCACAATTGCAAACATGGCCCCTGAATATGGCGCAACTATGGGATTTTTCCCAGTCGATGAGAAAACTCTCGACTACTTACGCATGACAGGAAGAGAAGAAAAAGAAATTACAAAAATCCGTAAATATCTTGAAGCGCAACACCTCTTCGGTGTGAAAGAGAAAGGCGAGCTTGATTTTACTAAAGTGCTTGAGCTGGATTTAACAACCGTTCTTCCTAGCGTTTCCGGTCCTAAACGTCCCCAAGACCGGATCAACCTTCCTAATTTGAAAAAGAAATTCGAGGAATTGCTAAATAAGCCCGTTTCAGAAGGAGGTTATGGAAAGTCTGAAGAAAAAAACCCTCCAAAAATTTTCGTTCATTCCGAAGGAAGTTTTTCCTTAACCGCTCATCATGACAGCGGCGGTATCGAAAAAGTTTCTCAAGCAACTTCTTGGAGCGAATCGGAGATGGTCACAAACCGTCCCTTCACAACTCCAATGGTCAATCCAGGATATTCGCTCGAACATCATTGTGATACGATCCTATCACATGGCTCTGTAGTCATTGCAGCCATTACGAGCTGTACCAATACAAGCAATCCGGCCGTCATGATCGCTGCGGGGCTTTTAGCCAAAAATGCAGTAGAAAACGGTCTCAGCGTCAATCCTAAAGTGAAGACAAGTTTAGCACCTGGGTCTAGAGTTGTTACAGAATATTTAGAAAAAACTGGCTTACAACCCTACCTTGATACGCTTGGTTTTCAGCTAGTGGGATATGGATGCACAACTTGCATTGGGAATAGTGGTCCTCTTGATGAAAAAATTGAAGATGCGATTAAAGGTCACGATCTCATTGCAGCGAGTGTTCTGAGTGGAAACCGCAATTTTGAAGCTCGAATTCATAGCGCTGTAAAAGCAAATTTCCTCATGTCCCCTCCACTTGTAGTCGCTTTCGCGATCGCAGGAAGGGTTGATATCGACATGGATAAAGAACCCCTCGGAACAAATAAGGATGGCAAAGCAATTTTCTTAAAAGACATTTGGCCAAGCTCACAAGAGATTGCCAAAGCCATAGAAAAAAGTATCCAGCCAAGCATGTTCAAAAAACGATATGCAAACGTTTTGGAAGACAATCCTCTTTGGAAAGAGATCGTCGGCTCTCAAGGTGCCAGGTACAATTGGGAAAGTAAAAGCACCTATATTCAAAAGCCTCCCTATTTTGATGGTTTTTCTTTGGAAATTCCCAAAAGAAAAGAACTACAAAATATGAGCTGTCTTGCTCTGTTTGGCGATTCAGTGACAACAGACCATATTTCACCTGCAGGCGCTTTTCATAATGACTCGCCAGCTGGTAAATTTCTTTTATCTCAAGGTGTCCAGTCGCAAGATTTCAATAGCTACGGGAGCCGTAGAGGCAACCACTTAGTGATGATGCGCGGAACTTTTGCAAATGTGCGTATTAAAAATAAGATGGCAGGAGGAAAAGAAGGAGGTTTTACGAAGCTGATGCCTGAAGAAACCCTCATGCCTATCTTTGATGCATGTCAAACCTACGCAGAAAGAAAAACACCTCTGATCATTTTCGCTGGACGCGATTATGGTATGGGAAGTTCTAGAGACTGGGCTGCAAAAGGAACCGCTCTTCTTGGGGTCAGAGCTGTAGTTGCGCAAAGCTTCGAGAGGATCCATAGAAGTAATTTAGTTGGAATGGGCGTCCTTCCACTCGAATTTATAAACGAGCAAAGCCATGAAAATTTAGGTCTTACCGGATCTGAAACCTATTCGATTGTGGGTCTTGAAGAATCGATTCTTCCAGGACAAGAAGCAACTCTTGAAATCACGAAAGGATCAAAAACTGACCGCTACAAAGTTTTGGTACGTTTAGATACTCCGATGGAAGTAGAGTACTATCGACATGGTGGACTCATGCCTTATGTACTTCGGCAAATCTTTCACAAGTAAGATTTTTTAAGGAATAGAGGCAGTAAATGACTTTACTGCCTCAGAGACACTTTCTAACTAGTTAGAAAGAACGAGAGTTGTTGGCTCGTTATTTTTTTCATCAACAAGTGTGATAGAAAAACTATCTTGATAATCATCCACTGGGATGAATAAAAGAGTATTTAAACGCCCATAAGGCTGGATTGATTGGCTTTTAGCAGCTTTCAAAGCGAAGTCGTTATCCAGCGCTGTGTTTGCTTCAGATGAACCAATTCCATCAACAATTGCAGGAATCAGCAAAGGCCATATGAATAATGCACCGACTCCATATCCAACAGCTCTTCCTACAGTTGATGTGTGAACTGTCTGAGCTACTTCTTGGGGTTGTGCAACTGGAACGCTGATTTTGCCTGTAGAGAAATAGTATTTTCTATCTGTGTTATTCAAAATGCTGATCTGTACAGGTTGGTATCCTTCAGAGATCACATCTCTATCTAAGTATCTTTCACAATCTTCTCTTGAAAAAGCTTTCGATACAGCCACTACTTTATTTGATGCATCAGTCGGAACTTGAAATTCATCATGGTAGAGTGAAGATAAAGAAGACGCTTTGTAACTTGCACATCCTGTGAAAAAGGAAGATAGGATTGCTACTGTAAGTAAGCCCTTAGCATATTTATTCTGGAGAACTGCTTGAATTTTCATAATAACTCTGTTGTTTATTTAAAACGCGAATATTATCTATCCGAGTTTTAAAATTTAGCAACTAAAATAAAATTAATTACGACCATTCCGAAACCGTATTACCAAATCGTCGGCCCCTTCCCCAGCCCCCTAGAAAGACAAATGCTATGACCGATCTCCCCACTACACATCAAGATCCTTACTATTAAAGATTTATGTATTTATGTAAATCACAACGTTTTTTATTCACTTCCATCTGATAATAAGCAAGTTAGCGCAAATTTAATTCAGATTTATATACACAGTAATAATAAATTTAAAAATATGGTATAATTAAGACTAAATTATTAACAAACTAATAAATATGCCAGGTCCATTATTACAGACTTTTGCGGTACTTAAAGAGTATCAGCAAGTTAGAGCAAAGCCTCCTGAGCCCATAAGCTCATGCGGGAAGTATATGCTTTATATTGGTCCGGATGAGACCTTAGGTGGAGAAATACGTCAGAAAGAAGGCTTTTCCCTTATTCGGATGATAAAACAGCTTTTTTCCAATCATGCTTATAATGCAAAAGCTGTTGCCGCAAAGCTAAATCAAACTTTCATTCATTTAGAAGAGTCTTTAGATGATCCATCAACAATTCAATTTGTTCTAGACTATGATGCAATCTATGCCGGTCTATCTCGTTTGAACGACGGCTTATCAAGATCTTCTGGAGAAAAGGACATCCTTCGTGAAGCACTTCAATCAGCAAAAATCATCCACAAAAAATATCTTTTTCTTCTACTTGCTAATGCTAGAGATTCAGAAGAAAGAGCTTATCTGTTAGAAGCAATCTATAAAGCCGACCACCTCAAAGATAAAAGCTATCGATTAAAAATTGCGATGTATTTGGCAGATTATCAACCACAATTTTTCCTTACTCATATGGAAAAATTTTCTCTCAGAAGCAAGGAAGAGATCTTACAAATCGGATCGCGAATCCCCGAAGAACACCAAGAAAATTACCAAGAAAAATTCAAAGACGTTATTACGTCTCAAGAGCTAAAAGAAGCGCGAATTACTTATAGAGCAGAGTTGAAGCTGTACCCCGATAGAATTTTTGAAAAAGGAGTTTGCTTGGGACATGCTATATCCCACATGCATCGCTCCGGTCAAACCTCACATACTAGTAATGATACATACTCTGAGATTACAGCAGATTCTAGATATATCCATGCAGGTATGAAAATGGAAAGTGCTACAAAAAATAATCAAACTGCAGAAGAACTGGGAAGGGGTATTCTCCAACAAGCTATAAAAAATCCATCTAATAATCCATTTCCTGAAATACTGTCTTGCGCAGCAAGACGTTTGGGTAAACAAACCCCGGAAGAATTAATAACGTATTACATCCTAAATGGAAAACCTTCTTTTCTAGATAGAATAGTCGGTAAAGTTGCTTTTGAATTATCAAAAACGCAAACAAATCAAACTGATCAAGAGTCAGCTCAAAGAGCGGAAGAATTTACTCATTCTCCCAAAGTTCTTGGAGAAGAGGAGCTGAGAAATGTAAGAGCTGTGAAATTTCATAAGCCGAATGAAACTTCCCCTGATATTCCCGCAGTTATTCTAAAAAAACGACGTTTAGAGCAAGGAGAAACCTATTTTTCTAAGATAAGCATGGGAGAACTTTCCAGTTCGTTAAAAAAACTGCATAAAGAAGGAATGCAAGGTCATTTTAGACTTCGTATTGAAGCAGACGAAGGAAAGCACGCTATCGCTGTGTCAGTAGAATCTCTTTCTTACTGCGACATAAATGATAATGATCCCATTACATTAAAGCCTATCATTCGAAGATTCAATACAATTGAAGAAATGACAGAGTCTCTTAGCACCCATCTTGCTATAACTTATCCATCCTATAAGAAAGCAACTCTGATTCATTATAAGAACATCCCTACCGGATGGTCTCTATCATCTATTCTCTATACAGTCCAAAAATGGCTGAATAAAGATCTCTTTTAACATCAAAATTAAGCAGATCTTAGATCTTCTTCTGAAAAATCAGGTTCAAGACAGACCTTTGGTAGTCCTTTCCATACATAGGGCTATGGCTGATCTCTTTTTTTCCTTGAATGAGAGTAAAAAAGTCGGAAAATTCTTCTGCAATTTCTTCTAGGCTATAAAGAAGAGAAGGAATTTGCGAATGGGGATCGATGATAAGCTTACACTCGTTGTAAGAAGGCTCTTTCAAAAATGAGCCATAAAACCCATCATCATCTGCAGCAAGCGAGAGTAAATAATATCCATTAGGTTTGAGAGCTCTATAGAGTTCTTTTCGATAATTCTTTTGCTGCTCTTTGTCTACCACATGCTTATAGCAAAAGATATCTATGGCAATATCCATGCTCTCAGAAGGAACTGGCCATGGGGTGCTCACACTTTGGCAATAGGCTGAAATAGGAAGCTTGGCATTTGCAGCTTTCTGATTGATCTCATCTACATTCTCTTGAAGCCACTCGATTGACAAAGTAGAAAATCCATTTTGAGCTAGATAAAAAGAGTTTCTCCCCTTTCCAGCGCCGAGATCTATTGCAAAAGAGCCTTCAAAACCTCTCTCTTTGAGAAAAGAGAGAAAATGCATAACAACTTTTGTTGGATCTACGCGAAAGGAAGAAGGAATCCCTCCTCGTTCGTACTCTTGTTTCCAAAGCTCTTGAAACATCATTTCCCTCAAACTACAGTTTTGCAACTTCTCTAATTCTATCAACATTCAGTCCATGCTCTTTAGCGCCGGCTAGTATAAGCGCAAGATATTCAGAGGCTGGTTTTACAGGATGCGAACTCTTCCCTTTTTCGGTAGTAACATAGGCAACTGCATGGATAACACTAGAACTTGCATGCTTAGTTATCTCCACAATTTGACGCTTATATTGATCTGGTGTTCCTTCAAAAGTATCCAGTATATCTAACTGCTCTCTTGTTAATCCAAAAAGAACTCCCTCAACATACTGGCCTATTGCAGGTTCGAAATTAGCTGCGCCCGTCCCATCTGCGGCGCGTTTATTAAAGCAAAGTGCAAATCCATCAAGCCTACCCTTTCCCACAACAACTACGCTTCCTACTTTTTCTTCAATGCGTTTCGTAAACATATTGGACCCATATGCGAAATAAACATGTAGGTTATCTGATCTATCTGATGGTGCTTTCATAAATTCTCTTTTCTCTTACTTTTTAAGCATACTGTTTTTGATGGCTAGAAAATCATTTTCCTCGATCTCTACTAGACCGTACCTAAAAGGATAGCCCCAATGCTTTTTATTTTGAATGAATTCTAGAGTATCAATCAAGGGGAGAATGGAAACTTCTTCACAGGGGTAAAAGGCAATATTCCTTCTAAAAGGAATGAACCCTTCTCCCATATCAAAAGAGTAGATCGTATCATCTGTAACTTTTCCGATGGCTGTGAACTTTTGACATAGGACTGAAGATGAAAAAAACTCTTTAGATGAGTAGTAAATAATCCAATCATCCTTCTTCATTCTCCCTAAAGCAGACTTCTTTCCATGACACACTTGCGCAAAGCTTCCTTCAACTCCCTTTTGCACATGCTCTCTTGAGGCGATAGCGATCCAATATTTTGGCATGATGTGCTCAGTCTGTAGGTATAGCTAGATGCTTTGCTTTCCAAGTGTCCATTTCCGATAGGGAAAAATGCGCAGGCGTACAATGGTGGATCTTTTTATCATATTCTTCAATTTCCATGTGATGGCACATGGCGTAATGGACACCGCCGTGGGCAACAATGAGTACAGGCCCTGGATAAGAGAGGGCTTTATTGATCCCCGAAACGGCTCTTTGCATAAAACTTTGCACCTGTTCGCAGGAAATGATCCCGTTTTCCATTTGTGTCATTTTAAACCAAATTTCAGATGTGCACTCCTCCAATTCTTCTATCACAACCACTGGACATGATATATTTTTGGCAATGATCTCTTTCGTATCTAAAGCTCTTCGGAGGGGGCTCACGCAAATAGTTTGGATGGGAAGGGTTTCAATGATTGATTGGATAGACTGTGCTTGTTTCATTCCTTTCAAAGTCAAGGCTACATCCACTTCATCTCCGATATGCGGATTGACATTGCACTCTGACTCTCCATGTCTTACAAAATAGAAATTTTTCTTATGTATTTTCATAAACACTCCATCCAAATTCAGAAAATTGAACTCCATTTATAATATTTTCAATTGCCTGCGAAATATACAAAATTGTGTGCTCCGGTAGGTTATCTGGAGAAAAGAAAGATAAATCTCCACATTTATGAACTTCCTCGTTTTGTATCTCACCTTGATAGCATTCACAAACAAAGAAAAGATCGATATTATTTCGATCAGTTCTTCTATACATCGTGTGAACCATTTTCAGATCCTCTTCTGCAATAGAAATACCAATTTCTTCTTTTGCTTCCCGAATCATCGTCTGCGTGGCTGTCTCTAGTTCTTCAACATGCCCTGCAACCAAACTATACAAACCATCCTCGTAACCTGTATTTTGTCTTAAAGAAAAAAGGATTTTTTCCTCTTTTTTCAAAAGTAGGTACACATTTACATAAGCTTTGCTCTTTTCGTTTTTCAACTGTAGCTCCTATTCTTCGCTTAATCTTTGTAATGAAGAGAGTAAATTTGTAGTTTTCAGATTCACTTTCTTAAAAAAATCACGATCTACCGCTTCAACTATTTTGAGTCCCTTTTCCATCAAAGATCTACCAGGCTTAGTCAAAGAAAGTAAGTATGCCCTTGGATCGTCTGTGCTCCGTTTTCGCTTAAGGAAGCCCTTTGATTCAAGAGTACGCAGAACTTGCGATGTCATCATGACATCTGTTTTGGCTTGTTTACTTAAGCCCACTTGTGTCACCAGAGTTTTGCTACTCTCCAAAAAGCCGATACCCGCAAGCAAAACAAATTGGACATGAGTAAGTCCGATCTTCGACAAAGCCTTTTTCTGTCTACGTTGCCATAGACTCGAAACCTGCCAAAGTAAAAAACCAGGGCTCTCTTCTGGCTCAGAAAATTCAGATGGAAATGGTTCCTGCATTATGATCCTTGCTTTTCTGCAAATTCAGTAAGTCTTTTCACCGTTTTTGGCAGCCCCTTTTTTAAGTCGCTACCCATTGTTAATCGCAGTAAAGGAGCGAAAAGACCTTTTACAATTACGCGGTGGGTCACAAGAATGCGCCCCTCCGCTTTTTTCTCAATTTTGTGCTCAAATTCTATAGTTGTCCATGGCATTTTCGTACAATCTCGAAAACCTTGATTTGGCTCAACGCGCGTTAACAAAAATGGTGTTTTACACCACCCTTTTGGTTTTAACACACCTTTCGTATTTTCAGTAAAGTCCCCTTCTAACTTGCACCATTCAAGCCCCTCATCCCATAAGGGCCAAGAATGAACATTCGACCATAATTTCCAAATACTTTGCGGCTTCGCACTTGATTCTACAGATGTTTTGATTTCCCAAGAAAACATAAGACCTCCTATAGTAAATATACTTATAATATGCGCGCTTACTATAATGGTCAATAAAGAAATGTAAGATTTGGGTATTCTAAGAGCCAGAATTTATAAAAGAATCTTTTGTCAAAGAAATCCGCTAATCCTAAAATGGCTAGAATCAACGCACAAAGGCCTCAAGATGCAACCTATAATCCCGCCCAAACTCCACAAAGGCGATGAGATACGAATTCTGGCTCCCTCTAGAAGTTTAGGGATGATTTCTTTTGACGTCCGTAAAACTGCGCTAGAGCGTTTACAAGAAATGGGGCTGCATGTCACCTTTTCCAAACGCTGTGATGAGATGAATGATTTCACCTCCTCAAGCATACAGTCTAGAGTAGAGGACCTACATGAAGCTTTCCAAGATACTCAGGTAAAAGCAATTCTTACTGTGATTGGCGGGTTCAACTCAAACCAACTTCTACAATATCTAGACTACTCTCTGATTAAGCAAAACCCAAAGATCCTTTGTGGGTATTCCGATATAACGGCATTGCAAAATGCGATTTTAGCAAAATCCTCTCTTGTTACCTATTCTGGCCCCCATTTTTCTTCCTTTGGCTGTATAGAAGGAATGGAGTACACAATCGAGTATTTTCAAAAATGTCTATTTGCATCTGATCCTATCTCACTTGATTCCTCTTCTACTTGGAGCGACGATGAGTGGTGGATCCATCAAGATAATCGGAAATTTATCCCTAATCCTGGAATGCGAGTACTACAAGAAGGAGAAGCCTTGGGAAAACTTATAGGAGGAAATCTATGTACGTTAAACCTTTTGCAAGGCACAGAATTTATGCCATCCTTGCAAGATGCTATTCTGTTTTTAGAAGATGACTACCTTGTTACACCGGAAATTTTTGACCGCGACCTTCAGTCTCTTCTTCATCTTCCCGATTTCAAAAAGGTAAAAGCTCTTGTCATAGGGCGCTTTCAGAAAGCTTCTCAGATGGATGATGATCTTTTAGAGCAAATCATCTCTACCAAGATAGAATTGCAAAATCTTCCTGTGATTTGCAATGCTGACTTTGGCCATACTTATCCCATGTTCACCTTTCCAGTTGGAGGCAGTGTTTTGGTAAAAGCGCAAAAAAATAATCCTCAAATCCTACTCCAAAAAATGTAAGAAATACTTTGACAGTCTAATTCCTTTGGACTATCAAAGATCTCTTATCTTTTTCTTAACAAGGAGTTTTGTATGATGAAGTCTAGTTTAGCACTTGTAGCAGCACTTTCCCTTACTTCTCAGGTAATGGCTGACAATGGAAAGGTCTTAGTAAATAGCAAAGGCTATCTTACTGTAATCGAAAATGATCCTAAGCCAATGATGATGTTGCAAAAATTAAAGAGCGACCTCGCTATCAGGCTCCATGAAATCGGCGCCATAAAATTTGGAGATTTTACTCTCAAAAGCGGGCTAAAATCACCCATATATGCGGACTTGCGACTTCTCATCTCCTATCCTGATGTCATGATCGCTGTAGCTCAGCTTATGAATCAAGCTGCTTCAAGCGCTGATTTTACTCATATCTGCGGGGTTCCTATGGGGGCCATTCCTATAGCGTCTATCATGAGCGCGCAGAATATAAAACCTCTTCTTCTCGTACGTCCAGAAGCAAAAGAGCATGGCACAAAAAAAATGGTGGAAGGCGCTTTCAAAGCGGGAGACTGCTGCCTTGTTATTGAAGATGTGGCAACCACAGGCGGTAGCGTTCTAAAAACTATAGATGAGCTCACAAAGGCTGGGATTGTTGTACAAGATGTAGCTGTAATCGTAAATCGTCAGCAGGGAGCTACAAAAAATCTTCGTGAAAAAGGCTATAATTTGCATTCAGTTTTTACTATGTCTGAAATTCTTGACATCTTAGGAAATAGCGGAAAAATTGATGAGAGAACAGTGCAAAATGTAAAAGACTATCTCAGAGCCAATTCTTCTGAATTATAGATTCATGTTTAGAAGTTGTATTTAGAACAAAACCCCAAGGATGCCTTGGGGTTTTGTTTATTATGCCTTGAGAGCGTCCGCTGCTTTGTACTCTCGATTCGAATCAATCACGCGGTTTGCAAGACCTATCACACCAATTAAGTTCGTGACCACCATAAGAGTAATCGCAATATCGGCTAAGCTCCAAATGATACCGACATTGAGCACGCTTCCAACTGGGATTAAGACAATATAAAAAAGCCTGAACAAGTAGCTTTTTTCTGGCCCGATCAAAAATCCTAACGCTTTTTCCCCACAGTATGACCAAGCAAGAATTGTGGTGTAAGCAAAGAGAAGTAGCGCGGCAAACACGATATAGCCGCCAATTGGACTATTTAGACCTTGCGTAAAGGCATGGGTCACCATGTTGGTGCTTTGCAAGCTACTATCTTGCCAAACCCCTGTTAAAATCAAAACAAGGCCTGTTGTTGTACAAACAATCATCACCATAAACGGAGCTACAAGCGTTGCAATACCATCTAGTATGGGACTTTCTGATTTCGAACTTGCTTGCAATATCGGAACAATTCCTGTGCCAGCATCTGTTGCAAAAAGACCCCGATCAAATCCTGTTGTAATTGCTTTTACAACTCCCATGCCCATAAATCCCCCAACGACAGAAGAAAATCCAAAGGCATGACGCAGCATAAGCTCAAAAGCCGAGAAGACCTTGTCATAATTAAGAGCGATGATCACAAAGGCCGTACCTAAGTATAATAGGGCTTTAAAAGGAACGATGTAGGAAGCAAAGCTTGCGATCCGCTTTATTCCACCAAGGATGACAACTCCTACAAGCAAAGCAATCACGATACTGCAATAAAAGGGATTTAATCCCATTTTTTGCAAGGGAAGCGTAACTGAGTTGATCTGCGCAAAATTCCCAACGGTCAAAGATCCAAAAAGGGTGAAAATGGCAAATACAGCAGCTAGTCCCTTATATTTTAGCCCATCCCGTAAATAATACATCGGTCCACCGACATACTCCCCTTCTTTGGTTTTCTTTCGATAAGCCACCCCTAAAACGCAGCTCGCGTACTGGATAACGGCTCCAAAAAATGCCATGATCCACATCCAAACAAGAGCGCCGGGACCGCCCATAGTAATGGCAACTGCCATACCAGAGATATTGCCCGTACCAAAATTACCTGCTAGCACAGAAGAGATCGCGCCAAAGCGGCTGATATTCCCATCTTTGTCATCCCCCTTTTTTGTGAGGACAGAAAAACTTTGTTTAAGACCTGAGATCTGCACAAAGCGGAGTTTTATCGTAAGATATAAGCCTAAAAAGACGATGGCTGGAAAAACGATAAATAAGGTGAAGCTGTGAGTAAAATATTCTAATAAATTCTTTATGTCCATATAGGCCCCTGCTAGGTAAATTTTATTTTTAAATGGATCTGGCTTGAGAAAAAGAAATTATATGCACCGGTGAGGTGCCGAACAGGAGGACAAAAGATTGGATAAATTTATATTGTACATCATAACCACAATCGTAGCGGTTTATTCGAATTTCAGCAAGGAAATAGAAAAAAGCCTTAAGAGGTTTCTTAAGGCCCTATTTACCCTAAACCAGCACCCACGTATTAGCCTTTTTATCAGAAAACGTCTGATTTGTTTGATAGGCGATGATTCCAAGTAGAAGAGCTGTATTAAAAAAAATGCGTCCTGATAGCAAAGCTGCGCTATAAAAACCATGGCCTGATTTTGAGCTACTGCTAAAATAGTCGTTCAAAACATGTAATGTTCCTACGATGAAAACATTTCTTAAAAAAGCCCTCTGCAAAGCTATATTCTTTGGAACCGCATTATCTGTCTTAGGTGAAGCTTTACTTTCTTCAGGCTCGTCACAATCTTTAACTGGATCTACCTCTACCATTTCGTCTTCCGAATCGATTTCTTTCTTCGGAGCAGAGATGATTCGATTAATATATGTTCTCACAGCTGAATCTACAACACTTCCAATAGATGCCATAGCTCCGAAGCGAAAAGCGTGACTAAAATGATCTCCTTTGATTCTCGTAAGAATCAATACCGTAACAGAAGTCCATGCGAAACTTCGCATTGCAGCTACAGGGATTCCTATAGGTAGCTCATTATAGTTTGGATAATTTTGCTCCATTTGCTTAACAAAAGCGGAGCTCGCTTGCTCGCAGTAGCTGGAGCCTTGTGAAAAGATTGCTCTTAAACTATTCATTTTTCCTCCTCAGATTTTTACATTGTTATTATTTTTTAATAAATTCTGATCTTAGAAACTTGTTCTTTATGGATACGTCTTGAATTCAGTTAGAAAAATACATAAGGGCCTAGAGGTTATCCTCAAGGCCCTATTCTACTTTAAAGAAATGGCCAAGGAGTAACCTTATCGCCAGCAAAGGTTTGATTTGTTTGATAGGCAGTTACAGCAAGTACAGCAGCCACGTTTATAAAGACGCGCGCAACTTTAAACCCATCTCCAAACGCTACGTTCAGTGCGTGTAGTCCACCCACAACTACTACAGTTCGTAAAACAGCATTTTGAAATGCAGGGTTCTTAAGTAAAGGATCTGCGCCTATGCCTAGTTTTCCCTTAACATCTCCCAATTTATCTGCTACTTCTCCACCAACTGAAGTAACATCTAGCGATCCACTTTCAGAACCAGGGCTGTTTGTTCTTGTCACCATTACCGGGCTATCATCCAGCGATCCACCTTCTTTTCTTAAACTTTCTACAGTTCTATTAACAGTAGCCGCTGCAGCTGTTGAAGTCTCTCTAAGCGCTGAAATTGCAGTACTACTCAAAGCTGGAAGCCTTTTATTAATCTCGTTTCTGAGTACCACATTAATAAGACATCCAACAGCGCCCATGATACCATAGCGAAAAGCATGTGATGAATTACCCCCTGTGATTTTACTCAGTGCTGCAGCTGTAGCTGACGACCACATATAACTTTCTAGCATTGATTTAGGCATTTCAGGAGGAAGTTTGTCATAGTCAGGATAGTACTTTCTTGCTTGCTCAGAAAAAGCTGCGCGAGCTTGTTCATACCGCTGTGTAGCTTGTGATAGTAGTGCGCTTACATTGTGCATATTGTCCTCCTTAAATTTTTCAAATGTTAATATTTTGCAAAGAAATGCAGATAGTAAAAGCTTAAGGATATTGATGCAACCTGAATTCAATAAGTAACAATAATCTCCTCACAAGAGACAAAAATTGGAGGGAGAAAACCTTAAGTTTCCTTGTTCTAAATATCTCGGTAAATTAGCATTGCTATTGCATAAATCGCTAACATACCAGCAAAATCGGCTAGTCTTATGGAGGATACTTGGTGAAAAAGCTCATTTTGAAATTTGATGAGTTGTTTGGAGGTAATTTGGTATTAGAGCTCATTTTTTTGATACTAGTCGCAGTTTTTCTCTATGTACTCATAAAAAAACTGTTCCGCCGTTATATCCTAACTACAAACAAAAAAAGACAGGTATGGGAGTGGGTTAAAAACTGTATTTATATCATGCTGTCTCTTGTACTTATTTATGGAACTATTCATAGATGGTACTATTTTCATGATGAACTGCCCTACTCCGGAAATAAAAAACAGCTGAATCCTGAATATGCCAGCCAGATAGAACTGAAATCTTACCTGATGAGTCAGCAAAATCTGATTGATCTCTTCGAAGGAAAATCACCCTCTCCTGATATGCAATTCATGCATGAAAACAAATACGATACAGCTACACCCTCAGATCCTCGTTATTTTTTAGTAGTGCGAGTGAAAAATAAAGGAGATAGAGTGATCTGGGGAATGGTTAATTGCTTAGTAGAAGGTGGGAAAAACAGAAAAGTCGATATTCCACCTCTTCCCCCTAAGATGGATGAATTTAAAAACATCGTCCTGTTTGCATACCCTTACGACCAAAATATTCCGGGTCCTTATCCTCAAATTCGAACTGATTGGTACAAGCTTTACACTTCAGGAGAAAAAAAATGAAAACTCGTATTTGGAAAAGGGTGTTTTTGTACTCTTTCTTGATTTACATGCTGAGTACTTTCTACACGAGATTTGTAGAGTTCGAGTATCTAAGGTTTTCAATACTTAAAATCATCAATGGTCTACCTTTAGATTTTACTACTCTTGAGTCAAACTCAAACGTATCAACTCAAATCGGAGTACTGTCATCTTTGGAAATAGCTCAAATGTTAAAAACAAACGCAGATTCATTTCCAAACTGCTATGAGGGAACTAAGCACAGTTTTTCTTATAATCCATTATCTGAAGATAAGTACGTAGTTATAAGGTTTAAAAATCGTTTTGATACTTGTTATGGAACTATAAAATGCTATTTTTCAAGCCTTACTTTTCCTATTTCTTCTTTTGTTTTCATACCTTGGAGAACTCCAACATATTACAATATTATCTTTCCTTACCCAGCTAATATCGAAAAACATTCTGAAAATTCTGAGACGATTTACCTTCGTTGGAAAAATTCTTGGGGACCCCCTTAATCACTTTTTTTAGGAGAAATTATGAGCTCATTAAAAACAACAATCCTGAAAAATATCCTTTTTTTTCTTTTCTTACCCATTTTTATCCTTGCTCAAAATTCCACTAAGGAACCCTCTTGGGGTCAATACAACCCACAAATAAAAACATTAAAGTGGGCTTTAACCCCAGAAAAACAAATTGAATGGGTCTACGATGATGCAGGGAATCGTATATTTTGGAAAGACTGGTCCGGCACTACTCAATATACTTATGATAATAACCACCATATTACAGAATCTCTTAGTTATGATGATAAAAAAACAACTTATGCATACAATGCTGAGGGAAGTGTAAATAAGATTGTATATCCTAGTGGAGAGCAAGCGGATTATACGTATTTCAAAGAAGGCTTAATAGAAACAGTTACTTTTCAAGGCAAAAAAACAACATTTGAGTATGATACACAAAAAGCACTCCTGCTAAAGAAGCATTTACCCAATGGGATAACAACGGAATACCAATACGATCAAGCTAAACGAATGGTCTCCATTATTCACACTAAATCAGAAAATATTCTGATTGCTCAATTCAATTTTGAGTACGATGCGATGAATAATTTAACATTGATAAAAAAGACAACTCCTCAACAAGAAAAAATAACAGCCTACCTTTACGATAAACTCTACCGACTTATAGAAGTGAGTGCCTCAGATGGTATTTTTGAAAGATACTCCTATGATGCTTTGGGGAATCGTTTAACGAAAGAAAGCAATCAAGAAAAAATTATCTATGAGTATAACGATCAAAACCAACTTATCAAAGCCAATAATATTTCCTTTTCCTATGATACTAATGGAAATCTTATAACAAAAAGCACTCCTAAAGGAGATATAAAATATGGTTTCAATGATCTTAATCAACTTATCGATTATGAAGATGCAAAACATTCAGTAAAATTCACTTATAATGGACAAGGAGAACGCCTTACTAAAACGATAGATGGGCAAACTACAAAATATGGCTATGAAGATATTTTTCCTGTTTTTCACCTACTTGAAGAAAATTCCGAAAATACCAAAAGAAGTTATTTCTATGCTCACACTTGCCTAGGATACTCAGAAGGTGAAAAAACATACTATTATCTTGAAGATAGTCCTGGTAGTTCCATTGGTTTTATCGTAGATGAAAAGGGAAATGTTATAGAAGAAATGAAGTATGATTCTTTTGGAAAATGTCTTTCCAACTCTAAAAGTTCTCTTCAATATAATGCAGAATTAATAGATCAAGAAAGCGGTCTTGTATTCTTACGAACACGCTACTATGATCCTTCTCTCGGACGTTTTATCTCTTCTGATCAATTCCCAGGAAACACTCTACAACCTCAGACTTTGAATCGCTATGTGTACGTACACAATAACCCCCTTAGCTTCTATGATCCTATGGGCACATATTCCGAATCAAAAACAATTGAAGTAAAGCAATTTCTGTGGTCAAAGGGGGTACCTATTTGGGAAAAGGGAGATCCCCTCCCTCCAGAAGGTTATACTTATGTAGTGATTTGTGCTCGAAAAATGGGTGTATTGTTAAATGATCCGACTAGTGATGGTATTTTTCGTGGACTTAAATCTTGGGGCGGTCATGTGTGGCTGGAATTCATCGACAATAACGGAAACCACACCTCATTAAGTGCTCATATAGGAGATGATAACTCTCTAAAAGACAACATGAAAGTAGGTCTAACCCATCCAGACATAGCTATTCGTGATTCTGTAAAATACAAATACGATATGGATACAATCCGCATTGGAATTCTTTCCCGCAATGAAGATGTAAAAAATATCAAGGGTGGCGTTATTTATAACGCTTCTAATGGGTATAACCTTGCTACATGCAACTGTATCCACGCGTCAAAAAAAGGAGTTGAGACTACAAAAATTCAAGAAATTAAAGATCTTTTTTATGGGCTCAAAAGAAATCTCGCAGAAGAAGAACCCTCCCTTTCTTTGCTTCCACACTTAACACCTTCTGGAGTTTATTCATCAATAGAACGCTTTATTTCTCCCTATGTAAAAATGGAGCAAGATAGGCAAGCTCAAGTGTACCAAAAAGCTAAACTAGAAGAATGGATGAATTGGCAGCAGCATACTCAGAATGCAAACAGGGGTCTCACAAGACTTGGATTAGGATCACCTTTCACCACTCCACCAAAATCCCCTCCTCCTAAATTTACACCAACTAAAGGCAATTTTGGGGGAATTTCTCTTTCTAAGAGAGCTGATCTAGATCTCGCCTTACAAGAAATTTATGGCGCAGTTTTTGATGAAGTTACCGGACAGCTAATTTTGTTTGGAAAAAAATCCATAAAACTTCCTGAGATGCCAATAGATCATTTATCAGTTGCTTTTCAATCCATTTATGGATTGAAAGGTCCAGCAAAAGACCCTGGGGTTTCTATCGAACCTATTTCTGAAAATAAAATGGCTGTCAAATATTATGGAGCTATTTTCGGTACTGAATTTGGGAAAATCTTATACGAAGGAGACCTAACTTTAAAAATGCTTATATTGGGATTAATGCCTTGTCAAGTACCAGGGTTTTCGTCTCATATTGAGCTTGAGAAAGCATTTGGACAAGACACTCCTCCCCTATTTTCTACAAGAACATGGATCATTCCCGAAAGAATTTCTTTGAAGCAGTCTGAAGATGGATCTAGTATGGTTTTTGACCATGTCAAAATGCGTTGCTTAGCGGAAAATAAGATCGATAACAAGGTATTCATTTATCCACCTTATCAAGCCTTTGCAGAACATTTTACCAAGTACTACGATGAGATTGCCAAAGAATACCCTATTTTCTCAAAAGTTAAATTGCTTGGTCAAATTACTGGAGTCGTCAAATGGATAAAGGACAACAATATACCTCTAGATTTATCTTTTTTCCGTTCCTATTCCCCTGTTTTTACAGAAACCCCTTCGGAAATAAAAAGCCATAGAATTGGTTTTAAAAATATTTCTGAAAGACCCTACTCTGTACAAGGAGGGATCTCTCTTGTACTCAATTCAGCAAACTTTTTAGTTAAAAGAGAGGAAGGAATAGACTCTTTTAAAAAAGCGATCATCTCTTCTCGTCCTCAAGAGACAGACTTTTCTTGGGAAACACTCGATGTGCAAAGAAATTCCATATCAGTAAAATCTTTCCCGGTTCTAAACACTAGGAAGACAGGAAATTTTCGCAAAACATTCATAGATCTTGAATTTCCTACCCCCGGTGACATACCTCTTACTCTTCTTCGTTTTTACGATTCTTTTAACGATCAGGATATCGGATTTGGTAGAGGATGGGCCCTTGCCCCCTTTGACATATTCATAACAAAAAAAACAAAAATCGAACAAAACGAGTATTTTATAGATGCTTACCCTGCACTTCTACTTCGCGAAGAAAATCAGCACAGGGTATATAAATTAACTCATTTTGATTTTGATGGAAGAATTTGGTATGTACGCGAAGACGGGGTGCAAGCTCTTTGCGAAAATTCGGATGAAACTTTCACTCTTTTTTTTGCAGAGGGAGGTACGGTATCTTTTAACCCTCAAGGAAAGATTACAGGCATTACTGATCGACATAACATCACCACAAACTATATCTACCAAAATGATCGCTTGCTATCGATAGAGCATCAAAATGGGAAAAGTATTGATATTATCTATGAGGAAGATCGTATATTTCAAGCGATAAGCCCTCAAAAATTAGCAGTTAGCTATAAGTATGACGAGCAAAAGCAGCTTTCTGAGATCATTTTTTCTAATGCTTTACAGATAACCTATCAATATGACAGTGATCTTAGACTAACTCATATCTTAGGTGCAAAAGGAGAAATTCTTTTTCAAGGAAGTTACGATGAATACAATCGTTTAACAAATTGCAAAGAAGGAGAAACTGAAACCAAAAAAAAGTATAGTCTACGGGAGCATTCTTCTTTAGCGACAATAAACGGAGTTCAGGTTGAGGAGAATTACGATCAAGCCTATCACCTAGCAGCATCTAAAATTGAAGGAAAACTTCATTTTCAAAGAGTATTTCACGAAAATCAATGGATTGACACACAATATGATTTAGAAGGTCAAAAAGATTGGCAATATGCGTATGATCAATCAGGTCTTCTTCTACAGGCTATAGATTCTTTAGGGGGTATTTGGGAATTTTCTTACAATACTAATAGACAACTTTCTCAAAGAGATGACCCTAAGGGTAATCGCACACAGTTCGTGTACGACCAAGCAAAGAGGCTATTCAAAATATATGAAATCATACGAACCAAAGACGCAGCCGGGAATTATAGAAATACATTGAGCTCAAACAATATTACAACCTATTCATATAATGAATTAGGGCGAGTAAAAACAATTCAAAAAGGAACAGAAACAACCTATTTTTCTTATGACGAGAATGGTGTTCTTATAGAAGTTATCTTTCCTTCCGGCTATAGAATCAAACGAGAACTAGATGAAAACTTCCAAGTCCGCTCTATTACAGATACAAACGAGCTTCCCCAAGAATTCGAATATGATGAAAACGGACGCACAAGCGCCGTAATTGAACTCACGGGGCGTACCGAATATTTATATAATGAAACAGGTAAAGTATCTAAAATAACAGACCGATGCGGGAATACAACAGAATATGGTTACGATGAACAAGGAACCTTGCTGTATGTAAAAGATGCTGACGGAAATACAATAGAATATAGATTTGCTTCCTAAAACCGTATAAAAATCGTTAATGGGGATCTTCATGTTATATAAAATTCAAAAAACGGTTTTCAAACTATTGCTATTTACAATTGCCTTTATCTCATGCTCTTATGCTATGAATGATGATGAAGATCGGAGATCTACGGTTATCGATGAAGACATAAGGTACTTCTATCTTAACTATAATCAAGAAAATATCGTTTGGATGATTAAAGAAATCGCTAATTTAAACCAAATTTCAAAGAGATGCAATTTTTTTTCAGCTCTTTTTGAATTTTTCCCGCAAGAATCATTAAGATGGATGAAGGAAGCGGGAATTAAAATTGAAGAGCATGATTCTCTAATTTGCGAGTTATGGAGATCTGGTAAAAACGCGGATGCTATCTACTATGCCCAAAAAGCCTCCTGGCCTGTGAAGGATTTTATAAACTTTTCTAATCCAGCCCAACCTGTACTTAACTATAAAGTTAACGATATTGGGTATTTCCATCTCATGTGCGGTCATTTTTTAGTTAGTGGTGACACTAGATATATTAACAAAATTATCGATCTTTTTGATGCTAATTCAGAAGGATTTACTAATTCAAACGAAATAGAAAACTCAAAAAACGATGCTAAGGCTGTATTACGCCAAGAGATATACTTCCATGAACGTATCTATCAAACTTGTCTAAAAGAATACGCTTCTCGCAGCGGAGTTGCAAAAGATATTTTAGGTGATATGATTACAACGATCCATGCTTTTTTAAATAAAACTGCCCTTCCCCAAAAAAATGGCATATTCAACGGGGATATTCTAATTACCGATGATCCTAATTTCAGTAAAAAATGGGGGACGATACACATAAATTCACTACTTGAAAAATCCATTTCTTCAATAGAATTACCTAAAAATGGTATTCGTATTGAGCTAGTCCCTATTTTTAGCGGTTTTGAACTCGATCATGATTTGAATGCACACGTTACCTGTGAAATAGAAATTTATGACTCTGAAGGAATGCTAGTTGATAGCTTTTATGATTTACATGGATTAAAGAGAAAAATGCCAACTCGATTTCCTATACAGAAAGCAGATGAAACCATTACCCAGGATTTTCTTTTGGTAAAAAGTAAAGATATGGGGAAACGTTCCAAAATGAAACCGGGGTTATATACAATTCGTGGGGTAATTAAAGATCATATTGGTAAAAAAAATCTTGCCATTACTAAGACATTGGAAATTCTTCCCCCAATCTAGATTGTCCCTATAAAGAAACTGTCCTACATAATTGGAAAATAGTAATTTTATAGGTCTTTTTTTTTGATCTTCCTCTTTAAAAGAAGGGTGGTTTTTATGGGTTTTAAAAAGTTAAGGAATGCTACGTTACAACGATCGTCGTTTCTGATCATTCTATGCTTAGTTATACAGGTAAAGATCCAAGCTACTACTATTGATGATATTAGCGGTTTGAATGCTACAACAATTTCCGAATGCATTACTGTTCCTCAAGAAAGAGCTCTTGAACTACTCAGACAAACTATCCAAAAAGCTACATTATCCAAAAAAACCATTTCTATTAGAGGGGCTCAACATACTCAAGGTGGCCATACTTTCAATGACCATGGCTTCATCCTCGATTTGTCAGAGCTAAATCAGATGCATATGCTCTCTGAGAAGGTTATTCGTGTCCAATCCGGTGCAAAATGGAAGCAAGTAATTGAATTTCTCGATCCTTTGGGTTTATCAGTTAAAGTAATGCAATCAGACTATGATTTTAGCATAGGAGGAACTGTGTCAACTAATGTCCATGGATGGCAGGCAAATCAACCTCCTATGATTGACTCCATCGTAGGCTTTCATATTTTACTTTCAGACGGAAATCTGCTTTATTGCTCTCGCAGCGAGAACTATGATCTTTTTAAAGCCGCTATAGGTGGCTACGGTTTATTCGGCCCCATTATTGATGTAGACCTTACAGTGACAAAAAATAAAATTTATGAACTTAAACAATCGGTGATTGATAGCTCAGAATTTATCGAATTATTTAATTCCCGGGTAAAAAACAACCCTCAATCAGCCATGTTTT
>JABEVM010000209.1 GCA_013041585.1 Chlamydiota bacterium | reverse complement strand
TCTTCGGATTGCTAGAGAAAGATATTCCTTTGTCGCCCAAACATTTTCTCCTAATAAATTTTAATTTTTAAAAGTTAATACTTAATAATCCGTATGGTGGCTTCGAATTTTTAGGAAAGTGATTAGTATGAAAAGCTATAGATCAAAGCTGACTTAGGTTGGATGGTACTGAATATAAGCGAAGTTTCCCTCATAATCAGTGTTTTTGTTAGCTAAACCAAGGCGATTTTTATTGATTTGAATGTAACCTATAATGTCGGTTATATTACCTATCATGTAGGTATGGTGTGCTTGAGTATCTTTTTTATAATAAGAATGTCGAAAAAATTCTGATGTATCTTTATCTTCACGGTAAAGCAAACGCATCAGAACTTCGCCATTCGTTTCATAGCTTCTTGTGGTAGAAATTGACTTTGTATTTGAAAGTAAATTTATTTGATAAATATGAAAAAACACATTTTAAATGCCTCGGACCGAAAAGACATGAACTTCTCTATGAAGTTATCTTTTATGATCGGCTTGCTCATGCTGATAATCAAGCCCTATGCATATTATATTACAGGTTCAGCCGCGATTCTTTCTGATGCTGCTGAATCAGCGGTTCATGTTTTTGCTGTGGGATTTGCCGCTTATAGCATGAGACTTAGCTTAAAGCCTCCTGATGAGAATCACCTTTACGGACATGACAAAGTCAGTTTTTTTTCAGCTGGCTTTGAAGGGGCGATGATTATCTTCGCGGCTTTATTTATTATCTATAAATCCATTCATAAAATTTTATTTGGCAATGAATTAGAAAATGTAGACAAAGGTATATTTTTTATAATTTTTGCGACTTTAATTAATCTTGTTCTGGGTTTTTATCTGAGCAGAAAAGGGAAAAAATACAATTCGATAATATTAGAGGCGAATGGGAAGCATGTTTTAGCAGATTGCTGGACGAGCTTTGCTGCTATTTCTGCTTTGTTTTTGGTGAAATTGACAGGAATCGCTTTATTTGATCCAATCGTTGGAATTCTGGCAGGTACAAATATCTTGTGGACAGGAATTAAACTAATACGAAGAAGTGTAAGTGGTTTAATGGATCAAACCGACTTAACTCTTCATAAACAAATCATTGAATTCCTTAGCAAAGAAACTCAGCAAAAAAATCTTGAGTTTCATCATCTAAGACATCGGCTTTCCGGAGATAAAATTTTAGTCGAGTTCCATTTGCTATTTCCAAATGATCTCAAGCTAGGCAAAGCGCATGAAATAGCAAGTGAAATAGAGCATCATTTAAAAACAAATTTAGATGTGGAATCTGAAATTTTTACCCATCTTGAGCTTAAAAACCAACATGATGATATCCATAAGAAATATGAACTACCGATTTAACAGCACGGAAATTCAGCTTTCGTATGTGAAGCGAGTAGAGATAATACAATGGCATTTGTTCCAGAATTTGATGAGTCGGTTTTTGGAAGATATATTCAGCAAGTAGAAACAGTTTAGCAAAAAATCTATAGACAAACCACTTTTAGTACAAATGTAACCTATGAATAATTGCACAATAGAATTTGTTGATAAAGTTTCTGAAGATGTTGAAGAAAAAATGCGTAAAGATCTTGAGAAATTCGAGAGCTCTCACGGTATTGCTATCAATTACAAAGAGTTTGCCCTAGTTCTAAAGGATGAGAAAGGTTCAGTAATTGGTGTCTTACAAGCTTTTACTGCATTTGCAGAAATTTACGTTAATGATATCTGGGTAGATGGATCTTGCCGTGGCCAAGGATATGGGAGAAAAATGATGCAAGCGCTAGAAGATCATTTCAAAGGCAATGGATACAATAATATAAACCTAGTTACAAGCGCATTCCAAGCCCCAGAATTTTACAGTAAATGTGGGTATACAATCGAGTTCGTAAGAAAAAACAGAAAAAATCCAAAGCTTACCAAAACATTTTTTATAAAATATTTTGACGATGAAGAGCAAACGCAGGGTGTTCTAAAGAAATGAGTAAATCCCATCCAATTATAATCGGAATCAGCGGTATAGCTGGGGCCGGTAAGTCAACTCTCATTAAAAAGCTTGCAGAGGCCCTCCACGCTACAACTCTTTTTTGGGATGATTACGATGAAATTTCTTCTGGTCCAAAAGATTATGTAGAGTGGTACAAATCAAGTAGGGATTACGATGAATGGGTATATGCTGCTTTAGCAAATACCTTAAAAAAGCTAAAAGAAGAGAAAAAGGTCGTGTGTCCAGCAACCAAAAAAGAACTTGTTCCTACTAAATATATCTTGTTGGATGCGCCGCTGGGATATTGCCATAAAGCTACGGGTCAGCATATTGATTTTTTGATCTGTTTAGATACTCCCCCAGATATTGCCCTTGCAAGACGGCTCTTAAGAGATCATCAATCTCATTCAGAATGTAAAAAAATGAAAGAGGACCTAGAGTATTATTTAGCATATTCACGGCCTTTGTTTATTTTGACAAGCGAACAAAAGAAAAGTGATTTGCTCCTCAATGGTAGTCTACCTCTTGAAAAGCAAGAGCAAATCGTTTTGCATGCTTTACGCGAGATAAATAGGATAAATCAATGATCGACATTAGACAGCAACCCCTTTCTCCAGAATTGAAAAAGCAGATATACGAAGGATTTAGCAGGCACGCCATTGACATGGTAGGGCATGATGAGAAATTTGACTCCGTAGCTTTTGTGGTAAGGGAAGGAGATGCTTTGGCTGGGGCTGTTGTGGTCGAACTTTTTTGGGGAGCCCTTCATGTAAAATATGTCTATGTAAATGAGAATTTTCGAGGCCAAGGACTTGGCGCAAGGCTGATGGAGAGGGCATTCTCATATGGACGTGAAAACAGATGTCCTTTCGCTTTTGTTGAAACGATGAGTTTCCAGGCTACTGGATTCTATCAAAAAATGGGATTTCAATTGGAGCTTTCCAGACCTGGATATGCGCATGGAACTTCATTCAATTATTTAAAAAAGACGCTGTAAAGTAGAAATTAGCCTCCTTGCACTCTTACATGAACAGTGCAAGGAGGTAGTAAACTCTATTTACTATGACGTATTTCCACTACATGCGCAGGAGGATTGCTTTCTTCTCCACCTACTGTGAGTAATGAATAAACAGGGGCCTTTATCTTCTTTCTGCCTTGAAGAGGGCTTATCTCGATTAAACAAGCAACTTCTACAACTTCCGCGCCTAGACGTTCTACAAGAGCAGATGCAGCTCTAACAGTTCCACCTGTTGCAAGCACATCGTCAATGATTAAGACCCGGTCGCGTGGTTTTAGACTGTCAATCTCAATTTCAAAGGAGTTTGTGCCATATTCTAGTGCGTAATCAATTTTTTCAACTTTGCAAGGGAGTTTGCCTGGTTTACGAACCAAAACAAAAGGAACTTTGAGTTCATAAGCTAAAGCTGCACCAAAAATAAATCCTCTTGAATCAAGTCCTACAATTGCATCAAGATTATATCCGCGATATTGCTTAGCAAATTCTTGGATTGCATTATGAAATGCTTTTGGTTCTTTTAATAGGTTTGCATACCACTGAAACATGATCCCCTTTTGTGGAAAATCTGCAACGGGAGTGATATAATCACGAATCCAATAGCATTCACCGGTTTCTTTTGCTTCTCCTTGAGAAGAGACTGCTCCCAGAAGACTAATAAAAGCGATCAATCCAAGTATTATCTTTTTCATAGAGAAAATTCCTTTAATTTTTGGTGTATGTTTTTCAATTTGTTTTAGCGAGATCTTTATTTAGCTGCTTGCTCTCCACCTGATTGCGTCCATGGAGTTACATATTTGTAAAACCAAGTCTCATTCAGAGCGCTCTGAGCTTTTTGATTTAATTGCTCAAGTTTACTTTGGAGCGGAGCAAAAGAAGGATTTGGTTTAGAGGGAGTGCTTGAAAGTGATCCAATTGCCTCTAGATATTTTCTTGCTACTTCATTAACGTCTACTGACCCTGTGAATCCCTCGATGGTAACAACCACCTGTCTTCCCCATGATACACTGATTGTAGCGTTGTCTACCAAAACGCCTGGATTTGCTACAAGTTCACTTGATTGAATAGAGCCTACTCTTTTAGCAAGTGGAATTTGACTTGGGGTAGGAGAAAGATCTGGCGTAAGTGTTGCAGTAGCAGGACGTGCTTCAGGTAAAATAGTAAAAACAAATTCTTCCCATTTCTTGTCATTAGCAAGAGTGGTTAGAGTGGTAACATTGAGATTTGTATTCGTAGCAAAATTTGCTAGATGAGGAAGTAAGTTATCTTGCTCATGTTCTTTTTTAAAAGCTTCTGCAAGACCCTCTAGGACTTTCTTTCCAAACGTGGAACCTGGCAGACTATCTGTTCGTAGCATAGCCTTCACAAGCAAAGATCTTTCTGATGGCGTTGAGAGCGTGTAGGCTGTAAGAGTTAATGGGTGAATTGTATCGAGACTGGATTTAGCTGAATTAAGACTAAGTGCATAGGTCATAAGCCATCCAATGCCCCAATTTGCTCCTGCATCTAAAAGGTAATGGATTGATTTTTTATTATCATTCGTTACAGAAGTGTTAATATCCTTTTTATTTTCTATGGCAGGTTTTGTAGAAGGAGTTGTAGCAATAGGCTTTGCTATATTACTTGTATCTCTTTTACTTTCTGAAGAAACCAAATATCTATACAGTGCAACTGCCAAAGTAATAAGAGAAAGAGCCAAAGAGATTTTAAAGATAGGTATTTTAATTTCTGTTGAACTCGAAGCAATGCTGTCTTGAACTGCGGAAAGACCTTTTGAAGATGCTGCAGAAGTTGCAGCTTTTGAGATTGTAGACGTAATCCCGAGAACATGTGGT
>JABEVM010000208.1 GCA_013041585.1 Chlamydiota bacterium | reverse complement strand
TATATATAGATTATTTGAATTTATGAATAGCTTAGTGGCCTGAAATGGCGTAAATTCAACGTATCCAGCTCAAAGCTCAAATAAAACGGGGGAGAAATCCCCATAAAAATGCAAATGGACGATAACCTGATTTCTTGGTAAAATTTGGGTCTTGGAGATTTTAAAATGAAACGTATTGTTATTCTTGGCTCAACGGGTTCAATTGGAACGCAGACACTTGATATTGTGAGACACCATCCTGACAAGTTCAAGGTAATTGGACTGTCAGCAAATAGCAATATGGAGAAGTTAAAAGAGCAGATAGAGGAGTTCAGACCAGAAGCTGTTTGTATAACAGATATGAATAAAGCAGAGTCTTTTAAAACAAACGCGACCCTTTACAAAGGGGAAGAGGGACTTAAAAAAATTGCAACCCTTGATAGCGATCTTGTAATCAATTCCTTAGTGGGCACTGCTGGACTTATTCCAACCCTTGAAGCCATAAAAAAGGGAATCACAATTGGTCTCGCCAACAAGGAAACACTGGTGTTAGCCGGTGAGATTGTTATTCGAGAAGCTAAAAAAAATAACGTGACTATCATCCCAATTGATTCAGAGCATTCCGCTTTATTCCAGTCACTCAAATCAGGCAAAAAAACAGAGATCAGAAATATTTATTTAACCATGGGCAAGGGTAAAATTGCCGAAATGAGTGAGGAGCAGTTAAAAAATGTCACAATGAAAGACATTTTTTCTAGGCCTGCATGGAACATGGGAAATAAAATTACAATAGACAGTGCAACGTGCATAAATAAGGCCTTTGAGATTATTGAAGCAAAATGGCTATTTGATGTTGACCCTAGTCAGATCAAAGTGGTTGTGCACCCAGAATATATTTGCCATTCCCTAGTCGAATTTAGTGATGGCAGTATTATTACGGAACTGGGCACTCCAGATATGAGACGTTATACGCAATATGCCTTGTTTTATCCTGAAAGAGCGCAAGGATCTCTAAGCTCATTTACAGATTTGTATGGGAAAACACTAAACTTTGAAAAGCCTGCTTTTGCTAAATTCCCCTGTTTAAACATGGGCTATACGGTTTTGGAAATGGGTGGGATCATGCCTGCTGTACTTCACGGCGCTGATCATACTGCCGTACAAGCCTATATGGAGAATAAGATTGGTTTTATGGATATCCCTAAAATCATCGCAGCCACAATCCAAAAAACAAAAAATATAATGAATCCTGATATCAATCAGATCATTGAAGCCGAAACAGTCGCGCAAAAAACAGCCATGGAGATTTTGGAAAATGATTTCTGTAGTTATAACAGCAGCAGGGAACTCGACGCGGTTTGGTGAGAATAAACTTCTTCTAGAGATCGCTGGAAAGCCGATGATAGTAAGAACTGTAGAACAGTTCTCCAAATGTAGCAAGTTAGATGAGATGATTGTTGCAACACGCAAGCAGGACATACCCCTTTATCAAGAACTTTTTAACAGACATAATCTCTCTGTGCTGGTAGTTGAAGGGGGAAGCGAAAGGATAGAATCTGTATACAAAGGCGTGAAAGCATCAAAGGGAAATATCATTCTCACCCACGATGGTGCAAGGGCTCTCACTCCCGTATGGCTGATTGAAAATTTGATTAAAGCCGTTGAGGAATATGGAGCTGCAATGACAGCTGTTCCTCCCACTGCAACCATTAAATATGCTGAAGATGATCTAATCATCCAGAGGTCACTCGCAAGAGCTACAACATGGATTGCACAAACTCCCCAAGGATTTAAACGTGATATTTTGCTGAGCGCTTTAGAATCCGCGATCAATGATCAGTATTTTGTTGCAACAGATGATAGTGAAATCGTTGCCATGTACGGACACAAAGTAAAGATTGTGGCCGGGGATTTCATTAATATGAAAGTTACCGTTAAAAGCGATCTAGTTATCGCAAACGAGCTATTTAGCCAGAGCCTGTCTTCATAACAGATTTTTCAATAAGAGATTTATATGACCTTATCTAAAGGCAGTCCTGGTTTTGCTGCCATTTACCAAGCTTATATCAAACCAAATAGAGAATCTGATTATCAAAATGCTTGGAAAATAATTGCAAAATATTTTGTAGAACATAGGGGAGCCATAGGTTCCTGTTTGCACCGAACAGCAGAAGGAATGTGGGTTGCTTATTCGAGATGGCCCGATAAAAAAACTCGTGACGCTTCTTGGCCAGGAGAAAACGACCCATCTGAAGAGCTTCCTCTAGAAATTCGAAAAGCTGTTATCACAATCAAAGATTGCATGGATCCGGATCGAAAACTGCCCGACATTTGTATGGAAGTAGTGGATGATCTGCTTTTGAAATAGCCAATTTATTTTCTTAGAAGAGATGAAAAAACAGGGAATTGATAAGTATGAATCTCAAACAAGTTAGCTTAGAAGAGCAGGTACATCGCTACGAAGATGTAATCACTATTTTCAATACCTGCTTCTTTGAGAAATATAATACCAAGCTTGTTAAAGGCGATGATGAGCCGCTTTATCTTCCTGCAGATGAAAACAGGCCCCACAGTTCGCTTATCTTTGCACACGGTTTTTTTGCTAGTGCGCTACATGAATGCTCCCATTGGCTCATTGCAGGAGAAAACCGCCGAAAGCTTGTTGATTTTGGGTATTGGTATGTACCTGATGGTCGTAGCGCTTCAGAACAAAAACTTTTTCAAAGCGTTGAAGTCAAACCACAGGCTATGGAATGGATCCTTTCTATGGCAGCCGGCTTTCGCTTTCGAGTGAGTATTGATAATCTAAATGGGTCAGAATCTGATACCCTTGCGTTTAAACAAGCGGTATATGAACAAGTCAAAACCTATTGCAGCGAAGGTCTTCCCGAAAGAGCTGAAATTTTCAGGCGAGCGCTCTGCGAATTTTACGGTTCAACTTCGATTCTGAACAGGGAAGATTTCACTATAGAAGCCCTCAACTAATCAAGCTGCCTGAATAAATAGATCTTGCATCAGGAAAACTCTCAAATCTATCATAGCGGTTTTTCGAGGAACGCCCTATCTGTGAAATAGCAGACTTAAGAACATATAGAAAAGAGTGATGCAAGCATTCTGGAATATTCTTAAACAAGAATCGCAAAACCAATCTATTTTGCTAGAAAAATTTCCATCATCGTTTTGAAAAAAATATTTGCAAAAACTATTTTTTTACTTAGAAGAAAGTAGAATCAAAGAGGGTTTCTATGTCCTTTCGAAAAAAAATTATTAGTTTAGCACTTTTAAGTTTACCTTGTAGTACGGCTATTTATGCAAGCACATGGAATGGAACAGGTACAAATTGGAGTTCTGCCGGAAGCTGGAATGGCGCTGTTCCTAATGCAGCCGGAGCTATAGCATCCTTTCCCGCTACATCATCTTCTAATCCTACTGTTTCAGTGGATAACAATTTTACAATCGGCTCTCTTACTTTCGATACTAGTTCTCCTTCCTATATGGTTTCGCGTCCTAACTTGACAAACACGATAACCTTCGATAGCTCACCTTCCGGAGCTACTACATTTATCACTGTAAATAGCGGTTCTCACACCATTACCTCGCCTGAATCGTCTAATGCCTTTTTAAGCGTAGCACCTACTTCTCCTCTTAGTATTACCACAAACCCAGGTAGTTCACTTACTATACAGGCCATTATTCAAGGTCCTACTTCAACAGGTGTAAATATCCAAGGAACGGTAAATTTTGAAAATATAAGTCCTAATATAGGATTTGGGCAGATTGGATCTGCCTTATTAGCCCCAACTTGTCCTGTTACTATTTCTAATGGGATGGTCTCATGTATAAACAACGCGATAACCGATCAAGTGCCAGGTGCCGTAGAAGTTCAAGCAAACAATTTTACAATGAACAACAGCACCCTGTCTATGAGCAATTTAGCTTTTGTTACTAACGCCGGGGGGCCTAACAGTGGTTGTTTACTAAAGATCAATAGTACCAGCAACGTGAATGACAGCAATGTGATTCTATACAATGCTGGCCCTATACTAGGTACCGGAAACCAATTTACAAGTGGGATTATCATTCAAAACTTTCTCTCTACTTTGACATTTACAGGAGGGAATTTAACTCTACTTAACACGGGAGATATACAAAACACATTGATAACGGCATCTGGATGTTTCATTGTTGCTCATGAGCTCATACTTAATGATGAAAATATATCCATTACAAACAACGGAACAATCTCATCTATTCCATCTGTTTTAGGATCTTTTGGAACTGGAATACTTGGAAATTATATCACACTAAATGGCGGGACAATTTCCCTAAATAACACTGGTGACGTACAAGATAATTGTGTTGGTACACGGCTTGGCAGTAATACTATCTTGCCTAGTTTCAGAACCATAACCTTGACAATTAATAGTGGAAAATTAACCAATTCGAATTCCGGTCAAGTAGGTAACAACGCTTTTGGAAGTTTGGTAACAGCCTTAACTGTCATACAGAATGGAGGGTTATTTAGTAATGATGCCAATCTTATAACGGATCAGTTTTTCATTGGACAGAATGCGACTTATGCCGGAGCAGGGATGGCTTCTAATTTTACCTTCGGAACAACTCTTCAAGTTCAAAACGAAGGAACTGTAGTGCCTGGTGGCCCGGGACCCGGAGACAATGTAGGAACGATGACAATTGATGGAAACTATATCCAAACACCTACAGGGATGTTGGTGATTAATTTCCAAGATGATTCTTCCTTTTCTAAACTTATGATCACCGGAAACGCTAATCTAGCTGGAACATTGGGAGTTGCCGAAACTTCCGGAGGTAATGTTCTTCCTGGAGCAACTTTTACGGTCCTTCAAGCAAACGAAGGAAGAACGGGGACATTTGCTCATTTACAAGATTTTACCACTCCTTATTTAGTTCCTCATGTAACTTATTTACCCAATTCCGTTGAGGTTTTTTTTACCCCAACCATATTTCCTGATCCAAGCGGCATTGATGATGGTATAAATGAAAAAAACGCAAAAGGAGGCTACATCAACCTCTCTCGTCCTATCTTTTCTTCCGTAAACGAAACGTTTACACGTCTTACAAGAGAGATGGGAAACTTGCGCTCTCGTTTTACAAAGCCCGTCATGGAAAAAATGGCTTTTTCTGTAAAGAAAAAAACTAATTCTAAAATCGATTTTCCTATCCAGCTTGTAACTTCCCAAGATGATGAGCCTCTATCCTCTTTTTTTGATGATGAAACAGATTCTTTTTTAGCAGACATACAAGAACCTGAGACCAAAGAAAAATCGCAGCGTCTTACCGAATCTCTTGGGACTTCCCAAGAAAAACCTTGGAATTTTTATGTAGGGCCAAAGGGGCAACTTGGAAACGTGATTTCTAAAAACCAAATGCAAGGCTATCGCTACTGGTCAGCCGGAGCATTTACAGGATTTGACTATGCTTTTTCGAATGTAGGAGTAGGTCTTCTAACGGAATATGAAAGAACGGATGCCCATGGGGGAGAAAAATGGGGTGCATTTACTATCGATGCAATTCATTCCGATGCCTATGCGACATATGCTCCATCTCAGCTTCCGGAAATTGCATTTAATGCTATTGTTGGGGGAGGATACCAATGGTATTCTATCTCACGTAACGTAAATAGAAATATACCTCTTACATTGAAAGGAACCCCTAAAGGAGCAGAATTTGATTCTCTTATTGGAGCTGAGTATTCCTTCAGAAACAGTGCATTTTCAGCAATTCCTGAAGGACTGCAGATCATTCCGGAAGTTGCACTTGAATATATGTATCTTCATATTGATCAATATAGCGAAAAAGGATTTCAATCATTTGCTTTCAAAACATCGCAGCAAAATGTCAAATCTCTTCGCAGCAATCTAGGATTTAGACTTAATTATACTTGGAAAACTACAAATGTAGAGATTTCGCCCGAAGCAAACTTTGCTTGGCAGAGAGAGTTTTTAGATAAAGACAGATCCATGGATTTTACACCGATACAATTTCCAAATTTTGGCTTTCCGGTAGAAGTCACCAAAATGGGACGTAATACAGCTTTAGCAGGGGTAGACATCCTTGTTACCCTATATAAAAAACATGGGCTCGAACTAAGCTATGATTTTGAGTACAATTCTCAATATCACACTCATTTCTTGGGACTAAGCTATAATGTGCGTTTTTAAAATTCAGTATCAAGCTATAAGGTTTAAGGCCAATTCATATTGGCGCGAATTTCTTTCATGGAAAAATTCTGTAATAACATCTCTCTCTTCTTCGTAGAATATTACTAAAGCTATAAAAATTCTAAAAATATAATAAACTAAATTTTAGTGATTTTGCTTTTCTAAAAGAAACAAAAAAATGCTATAATTATGCCTTCTAAACATTACATTAGGAAAATTTATGCCACGCCCTAGTCAACCTATCAAGGCTATTATTTTTGACTGTGATGGTACTTTAGTTGATAGTGAATACGCACACTACCAATCATGGCAATATGCTGTTCAAAATCAAGGTGGGGATTTGTCATTAGAAGAGTACTATTTCTATGTTGGAAATTCTGCCGAGCTGAACGCCAAGTTACTTGCTGAAAAAATTGGCTCTGACCGCAGCGATAAGATTGAAAAAGATAAGAGAGAGCATTACCGTAGACTGCAAAATTTAGGTCTTCCTTCAATTGAACCTACTATCGCTTTCATCAACCGTCTTGCAAAAGAGAAAGAAAAATTGGATTTCAAGCTTGCTGTTGCTTCCGCCTTAGGAAAAGAAGAGATTGTAAGCAGTCTTAAACAGCTTGGAATTGAAAATCTGTTTGATATTGTTCTTTCTGGCAGCGATGATTTAAGTAGCTACAACGATCCGGAAGGAGTTAATAAACCTAAGCCTTATATTTATCTCCATGCAGCAAAAGAACTAAACACTACCACAGATCAATGTGTTGTGATTGAAGACAGCAGCTCAGGCGTTACAGCAGGAGTCGCTGCAGGCTGCTTTACTATAGCAGTGCCAAACCCTTACACTTTTCACCAAGATCTATCTCATGCGCATGTAAGAATACCCTCATTTGCTGATATGAGTGTTGAGACTTTTCTACAAATGGTGGCAATGAATAAGTCATCTTCGAAAGTTCAGAGAAACAAATCTTAGAGATGTAAGGCAGTGCTTTTTCAAAGCTACAGGATCTTAATGATAGGCTTTTTTGTGAGGCTTTAGGCAATGATACATGTAAATTTTCTGGTGATTAACTTCATGAAAAGAGGGTGATGATCTAAGTTTTCAGAACGTTTTACCTTATTCAGTGCCGAATTCTGTTTCTGTTGGTGTGTGACTAGGTGTAGTGATCTGTTTCAATGCTTTCTTGTTATCTATGTAAAAGCAAAACAGTAATGAAATGGCGGGGATTGCTCCGAGCACAATAAAGCAATAGTGGAAAGGAGTAGGAGATGGCATATACCCGTTTACCTTCATCCCAAGTGATAACACCATTGTTGAAATTGCGACTCCAAAACTTGCGGATACCTGTTTGAACAAAGAATAAATAGAGCTTCCAGCTCCTTTATATTTGTGAGATAGGCCGCTAAAAATAGATGATACGTTAGCTGTTTGTGTGAAAGATGAGGCGGCTCCAATACAAAAAACAAGAAAGCCTAGTAGGTAAGGTGAAGTTTGTGCAGTTGTGATAGCAAAGGCTAGCGTACTAAGAGATAATACGAGTAATCCCGGTATAATAAACGGCAAAGGTCCTAATCTATTATAAAACTTTCCAACTAAAGGCTGTACCAGGAGCATTCCAGGAGTGATTGCTGACATGATCCAACCTGTTGAGACAAGATCGAAGCCAAGACCCTGTTGCAGGTACAAAGCAATAATAAAATTGGCTCCTAAGAAGATTGTATTTGCTCCCGACTGAATCAGATTTCCAAAAGTAAAATGTTGGTTCCTAAATATAGAAAGAGGGATTAATGGTGACTTACTTCTTTTTTCTATCCGTATAAAAATGATTGCGAAAAGAATGGCTAAAATTGCTGTCGTGATCAATATTTGATCGGAAGTATTTTTACCGATTTCCGAGAAAACCCATAAAATTCCAGAAAGACTTAGCCCGCCTAAAATAAAACCGGGCCAATCAAATCTTGAAACTTCATGGTTTTCCTCTTTTCTAACCCAATAAAGGCTTAAAGCAAAGCAAAAGCAAGATAGGGGAATTTTTAGAAAAAAAATCCATTGCCATCCTATTAAGCTAGTGACATAGGCTCCAAAAAGAGGACCAAGAGCGGGTGCAACTAATGTTACCATATTCATGTATGCACTCGTTTTAGCCCATTGAGTTTGCGGCATCGCTCGCATGAGAGCCGCCATCCCAAGAGGGATGGCCATTCCTCCAGCAAAACCTTGCAATAGTCTAAAGAGAATAAGAGAGGGTAGGTCAAAAGAAAAACCGCATCCAATAGAACTGCCTATATAGATCAATTGTGATAAAAGAAAGATGCGTCTTGTTCCATAATTATCTCCAAGCCATCCGCTTATAGTAAGACCAATTGTCATGGATAGGAGGAATCCTACAATGGCCCATTCAGCATCTGGTGGATTGATATGAAAAGATTGCGCAATAGCAGGTAGGGTTACGTTTAAAGTCGATGCATCAAGAAGGTCGATGAACCAAACTAAAGCGTAAATAACCGCTAAACGGATGGCGTAAGAATAACTTTTATTTTGGATCACAGAATTGATTCCTTTTTACTTAGCAAAATATCCGATGAGCTCCGACTCTCCTAGGATATGACCTTCCATCGCTTTTTGCAAGTCGTCATAAGCTGCTTTTGGCTTAAGAGAGAGCATGGTATCTAGTGCATACAGTGTAAAAACATAGGAGTGTTTCTCGGATTTGGGAGGACAAGGTCCGCCATAGCCGATGCGTCCGAAATCATTGAGCCCTTGCATAGCTTTATTTTCTAACGAAGACTCTGTGGGAACCCCTTGTACAAGGCTATTTGCTGATGCTGGGATGTTATAGATAACCCAGTGGATGAAATCACCTGATGGTGCATCCGGATCTACAATTGCAAGCGCAAAGCTTTTTGTATTTTTAGGTGGATTTTCCCATAGGAGCTTTGGAGAGATGTTTTTTCCAACGCAAGTATACTCTTTGGGAATGAGGTCTTTTTGGTTAAAATCTGGACTACTAAGAGAGAAATTTGTCATATTAATCCCGAGAAAAGTAATTAAGGAAAACACGTACATAACTACTCGTTACTAAAGTTGTTTTTATACTTACGTCTTATGCTTTTTTCAAAAAACATGTTTTAAGAACAATAGTGGACTTTCCTTCGCGGCACTCAACTTCCTCTTCATTATCAGTCAGGTGGATATTTTTAAAAGTTTTACCTCTTTTGAGAGTGAGGGAAGATCCCTTTACTTTTAAATCTTTAATCACAAGAACTGAGTCTCCCTCGTTAAGGGGATTTCCGTTACTATCTTTTACAGTCATAATCACCGCTTTTGGTAGTTTTGCTTATTGTAGGGGTTTAAAGTCTTTTTTGCCTTCAAAATATTTAATTGAGACGAGTACATTTTGAGAACGATATTTCCGTTTTGTGCTGAATTGCTTCAGATCTGCAGAAAAAGTTTTTAGTGGGATCGAAAAAATGTTTCAGGAATGGGCTGATGCTGGAGGGAGGGTCTTTCGAGAAAAAATTGGGGTTGACTTTTGGATTTTTACTTTTTTTTTCAGTAGATAATACATCTTATGATGTGTTGATATATGCACACACCATAAGAACAATAATTTTAGAAATATAGAAGAGAAGTTTATGGAGACGTTTCTAAAAATGCAATCACTTGTTCAAGCGTCCATTGTTTTGCTGGATCTGCCTGTAGCATATTCCAAATTAAGTACTCAAAAGAGGTTGTATCGCTAGGTTTAGGAAATACCTCTTTAGTAGGATCAGTATGGTACTCGGCGAGTTTTTTAAACACTTGGTTTCTATCATCTTCATTAAACCAATTGGGAGTGTCCTCATATTTCATTATGTAGAATACAACTCCTAATGCCCAAACATCAATAGGTTGATGGATTTGGTTATCGTTGGGAATCTGGTCAATATGATTACATATGAAATAAGCAATTTTTGGGTGAAAATAAGGAGGTGTTCCTGTCAATTTTTCGCCAGCAGAAGTACCTATTTCATAGGAAATCCCAAAGTCAGCTAACACTAATTTATATTCGTCACCTACTTTTGTAATAAAAATGTTTTCGGGTTTGATATCGCGGTGAATGCGTCTTGTTTTATGAACTTCCTGAAGAGCGATTGCAAGTTCTTTACAAGCATGTTTTAGCTTGCCTGGAGGGAATTTACTATTAAAATTTGAATTAAAAATCTCCTCGAATGCTTCTCCTTCAGTACAAAGTTCAGTGATCATGGAATATTTCGTTTCATCTGTTTTGTGTGATTTGTACTCATCAGTAGCTAGCAATTGTAAAATGTTAGGTATGTTTCGATATTGCTTTAGAACGTCGACTTCTTCAAGAAATTTCTTTTCGTCTGAGAAGCTTGTATGAGTGGCCCATTTTCCTTCAGTGAGTTCGAAACAGAGGTTAATTTTTGTTTTAAATCCACCTGAGCCTATTGATTTATCGTTCTGGGTTTTCATTCGGTTGAAGATAACAAAGGCCTTAGTTACCCCGTCTTCATGAGTAACAAGAAGTGTTCTCGATAAGCCAGATTCACTTGGACGAATACGGATGCTTCCGCTGTTTGTTTTAGCTCGGTTAATAAGGTCATCTTTATTCTTTACCCAATACTGGAAGATCTCGGTCCGTTCTTTGGAACTGAGTGGGTTGTTTCTTGTGGCAAATTGGTTTGCAATTGATTTTTGTTTTAGTGCTTGAAGAAAATTTTCTGAGATAAAGTTAGATAATTCCTCGCCATTTTTACAAACTGAAGGCTCCAAGGCTTTGTTAATGAGTTCTTTACTTGTTCCCGCGCGATGTAAACGCTTGAGTAAGCTGTTCTTATTGACTAAGATGGTGATAGTTTTTTTGGTTGCTGAATCTAGATAAGTAAGTTCTGTGTAGCGAGAATCTCCCCAAGATACCCAATGATATAGTTTCTCAGCAAAAGTAGAAGGGATCGTTTTTGTTGCAATTAGATAGATCTTATTATCTATTCCATTGATTTGTAATCTATTACAAGTTTCCCCATCACTATCATGAAGACAGGCTGCACGCGAGTTAATAATAGAACCTGTTATCATCTGCAAAGACACAAATTTCCAATTTTAATTAATTTATAATTAAATTATATCATAAAATTGAATATAATTAAATAATGCTATTGATATCATAATAAG
>JABEVM010000207.1 GCA_013041585.1 Chlamydiota bacterium | reverse complement strand
TTCATTACATGAAGAAAAAAGATCTAACATATTTGTTATATATTTCTTTATAAGTTGGTGGCTTATTATAAACCAGTAGTAGAGCAGTTTCAAGAAAAATCCCCATAAAGCAAAAAAGTTTTAAAATCCCTTGACAGTAATCACATAGATACGGTTTCATGTACGGTATTCTGCTACAATTCTATTTTTGTTTTACGTATGCCCAAAGAAGATACTATTAAGATCGAAGGAACCATAGAAGAGCTTTTGCCTAACATGTCGTTTAGGGTGGCTCTAGCTAATGGGATGCATGTCATGGCCCACCTCTGCGGCAAGATGCGTATGAGAAATATACGCGTTCTGGTCGGGGATGTCGTAACCGTGGAAATGTCTCCTTATGACTTGACGAAAGCGCGGATTATATATCGCCAGAGATAGGGTCGTAGACGAGAAAATATCAATGCGAATGAAGAAAAGGTGTTGTTTTTATTTTCTCAGCAGAATAAGCTTAGTGGCTTTTAATGTGCAAGTATAGGAACGCCCAGGTAGCTCAGTGGTAGAGCACTTGCATGGTAAGCAAGCGGCCGTAGGTTCGATTCCTATTCTGGGCAAAAAGAGAACTCAAATCATCAATTTATATACTGGTGCCTAACGGAGGGTAGTATAATGGCAAAAGAAGCATTCAAAAGAACGAAGCCACACGTCAATATTGGTACAATTGGACATGTGGACCACGGAAAAACTTCATTAACAGCTGCTATCACGAAAGTGTTAGCTTCTAAAGGCGGAGCGAAATTTCGCGACTACGCTTCAATCGATAACACACCTGAAGAAAAGGCACGTGGTATTACGATTAACTCTACTCACGTAGAATACGAAACAGATGCAAGACACTATGCTCACGTGGACTGCCCAGGTCACGCTGACTACGTAAAGAATATGATTACGGGTGCTGCGCAGATGGACGGAGCGATTCTGGTTGTGGCTGCGACAGACGGTGCTATGCCTCAGACGAAAGAGCATATTTTGCTTGCTCGTCAAGTTGGAGTACCAAACATTGTTGTATTCTTAAACAAGATGGACATGATCGGCAAGGGTGACGAAGAGCTCGTTGAACTCGTTGAAATGGAACTAACTGAGCTTCTCGAAGCAAAAGGTTATAAAGATGTTCCGATCATCCGTGGATCAGCTTTAAAAGCTCTTGAAGGCGATGCAGAATATGTAAAAGCGATTGAGCTTCTTATGAAGACAGTCGACGAAAAGATCCCAACACCAGTACGCGAAACTGATAAACCTTTCCTTATGCCAGTGGAAGACGTGTTCTCCATTTCTGGACGTGGAACTGTGGCTACAGGTCGTGTAGAGAAAGGGGTTGTAAAGACGAATGATAAACTTCAACTCGTTGGTATCGGTCCTACAAAAGAAACTGTTGCAACAGGCCTTGAGATGTTCAACAAAGTTCTTGATGAAGCTAGAGCAGGAGAAAACGTTGGTATTCTCCTACGCGGTGTTGAGAAAGGTGATATCGAGCGTGGAATGGTTTTAGCAGCGCCTGGAAGTTGCTCTCCTCATACAAAATTCAAAGGGACAATTTACGTTTTGACAAAAGAAGAAGGTGGAAGGCATAAGCCATTCTTCTCTGGATATCGTCCACAGTTCTACTTCCGTACAACGGACGTAACAGGAACTGTAACTCTTCCAGAAGGTGTTGAGATGGTGATGCCTGGAGATAACATTGAGCTTACTGGTGAGCTTATTCATCCTATCGCAATGGAAGAAGGAATGCGTTTTGCGATTCGTGAAGGTGGCAGAACTATTGGAGCTGGAACCGTTACTAAAATTCTTCAGTAATTGTTGAAGAAGGATTATCGGTGAACTTTGAAAAAAGTTCACCGAAGTATAAGCGAGGGTGTGTAGCTCAGCTGGTAGAGCAGCGATCTCCAAAGTCGCCGGTCGGGGGTTCGAATCCCTCCGCACTCGATGAAAACATTGTAAGAGTTCATTTGTAATTTCATGAATGTAAAAGCTAGACCAACAGTCCAAGTATCAGAGGTAAGCAAGAAGAAGTCTTTTTCTTATCTTAGTGAATTGAAAGAAGAATTGAAGAAAGTAGCATGGACTACAAAGCCAGAACTCGTGCTTTGTACCAAAGTTGTTGTTTACTCAACTTTTCTTTTTGGATTGGGTATTTACCTCGTTGATCTTTTGATCAAGGGCGTATTAAACGGGTTCAGTTTTTTTATGCATCTTATTTTTGGATAAAGCTTTTTTTGGGGCATCATGCACAAGTGGTATGTAATACAAGTCATGTCTAGTCAGGAGAAAAAGGTTAAAAAAGCCTTAGAGGACAATCGTGAGGCTCAAGGTATGGCTGATTTAGTCGCTGAAATCCTTGTTCCTACAGAGAATGTCGCCGAAGTGAAGCGCGGACAACAAAAAGTAAGCGAAAAGAGACTTTGGCCTGGGTATATTCTTGTAAAAATGATTCTGACTGATGACTCCTGGATGTACGTAAAAAATACGAACGGAGTTCTCGAGTTTCTAGGTGGGGAGAAGCCTGCGGCTCTTTCTGACAAAGAAGTCGAACAGATTTTGAATGAACTTCAGCAGAAGAAGGATGATGTTGTCCAAAAGCATAACATTGCAATTGGCGATAAAGTTAAAATTACTGACGGAGTTTTTGTCAACTTTACAGGTTCTGTAACGGAAGTCTTCCATGATAAGGGACGTGTAAGTGTTCTTGTTTCGATTTTCGGAAGAGATACGAGAGTAGATGATTTAGAATTTTGGCAAATTGAACAATTGCCATCCGACGTAGCACAATAATCTTTTTAGTGAGAGTAAAATGGCAAAGAAATTAGTAAAAATTATTAAACTTCAGATCCCAGCTGGAAAAGCCAACCCAGCTCCTCCTATAGGACCAGCTCTTGGTTCTGCAGGTGTGAACATCATGGCGTTTTGTAAAGAATTTAATGCAAAAACGCAAGATAAGGCTGGAGATGTTTTACCGGTGTTAATTTATGTCTATGCCGATAAAACTTTCACATTTGAAACCAAGCAACCTCCTGTTTCAAGAATGATTCTTAAAACACTGGGATTGCAGTCTGGTTCAAAAGTGCCTAACCGAGAGAAAGTGGGTCGTATGACACACACTCAGGTAAAGCAAATTGTAAAACAAAAGTATCCGGACATGAGAGTCGGATCAGAAGCAGCAGCTATGAGACTTGTGATGGGAACAGCACGGTCTATGGGTGTTGATATAGTCGAAGGATAAAAGGAAACATGGCGCAAAAATCAAAAAGAACTCGGGAGATAGCAAAATTCTATGATGTAGAGAAAGTCTACAAACTAGAAGAAGCTGTCGAAATTTTAAAAAAATGTCCACCGGTGAAGTTTGATCAGTCGGTGGAAGTGTCGCTCAAGACAGCCGTCGATCCTAAAAAGTCCGATCAGCAAGTGCGAGGAACAGTATCCCTACCGAATGGAACTGGAAAGCGTACTACTGTTGCAGTATTTGCAAAAGGCGATAAGCTTAAAGAAGCTTTAGATGCTGGTGCTGATTTTGCGGGAAGCGATGATCTTCTTGAGAAAGTAAAAGGTGGATGGACTGGTTTTGATGTTGTGGTTTCTACTCCTGATATGATGAGGGAAGTAGGAAAACTTGGAAAAGTCTTAGGACCAAGAGGTCTTATGCCAACTCCTAAAGCAGGAACTGTAACCACCGATATTGCTAAAGCAGTACAGGAATTAAAAGCGGGTAAAATTGAATATAAAGTCGACAAAAGCGGTGTCGTGAACAATCTGGTAGGAAAGATTTCTTTCCAAAAAGATAAGCTTGTTGAAAACGTGCAGACATTACTCTCTGCGATTTCAAGAGCACGCCCATCTAGCGTTAAAGGACATTTTATTCAGTCTATGGTTTTGTCTTCTACTATGGGACCTGGCTTGAAAATTGATGTTCAATCTTTAATCGAGCTATAAGGAGTAAACGATGAGAGACGAAAAACAATTCCTTTTAGATGACGTCAAAGAAAAGATTGACAATGCTTCTGCCTTTATTGTCACGAAGTATACAAATTTAAATCCTAACTTCAGCTCGAATTTTAGAAATGAAATTTGTAAAGCGGGCGGAGAAGTTGAAGTCGTAAAAAAGAGGATTTTAATTAAAGCAGCGGAAGCTGCTGGTATCACGATTGATATTGCTGCATTAAACGGTCACATCGGTGTCGTTTTTGCAGATAAAGAAGCAGTCGCAGTAACCAAGGCTTTATATAAGCTTGCAAAAGAGAACGAAGAACAAATTCAAGTTCTTTTAGGCCATTTTGAAGGAAAGTTATGTTCTGGAGAAGATGTAGAACGTATTTCCCAGTTGCCTGATAAGGATACGATGCGTGCTCAGTTCTTGGGACTTTTGGAAGCTCCAATGGCGCAAACACTAGCTACAATGGAAGCCTTGCTAACAAGTGTCATGCACTGTTTAGAAAACAAAAATCAGAGCAGTTCATAATCAACTTTTAAATTTATTTTTATTCAAGAAGAGGTAATACCGTGAGTCATAATATAGAACAACTCGTTGAAAGCTTAAGTCAACTTAGCGTGCTTGATATGTCTAAATTGAAAGCCGCACTAGAAGAAAAATGGGGCGTTAAAGCAGCAGCAGCAGCGCCAGCTATGATGATGGCCGCAGCTCCAGCTGCAGGTGCAGCTCCAGCAGCAGAAGAGTCAACAGAATTTAAAATTACTTTGACAGAAGCAGCAGCTGATAAGAAAATCGGCATCATTAAAGTCGTAAGAGAAATTACAGGACTCGGTCTTAAAGAAGCAAAAGACCTAGTCGAGGGAGCTCCAAAAGTTATTAAAGAAACTGCTCCTAAGGCCGAAGCTGAAGAAATCTGCAAGAAGATCAATGAAGCAGGTGGAAAAGCTACGATGAAAGGACTGTAATCCTTCCTTTTTTTCGAGTGTTAGTAGAGCAGAAGTGCTTATAGATACTTCTGCTCTTTAATTTTATTAAAATATGTCATTTTAGGAGCTGTTTCGATGCTTAAAAAGCCGCCGCGCCGGGTAAGTTTTCGAGAAAAAGAAGAAATTATAGATCTTCCGAACCTCATTGAAATTCAAATTAAATCATATTTTCAGTTTTTACAAGCTCACAAATTACCT
>JABEVM010000206.1 GCA_013041585.1 Chlamydiota bacterium | reverse complement strand
CATTTAGGAAGGTGGGATTTTATCTTTATAAAATCTTAAAAATAAAGAAAAAAACTTTTTTGTAGCGACGATCTAGAGATTTCCAGTCTATCCAGAACTAGGAGATAACTGTGAAGAAATTATTCAGCATGACCGAAAAAGGAGATATAATCACAAAAGTTAAAATGTCACTTTAACTAGGAAATAAGGTGCGGCTTTGGAGAGTCTCAGATGAAATCACGTCAAAATATAATTGGCAGCGATCTTTTTATAGGCTATTACTTGCTTTTTCTCCCAGGAAGAGTCAAATCCCAGTTCTTTTGCCATAATGGAAGCTACTAGAGGCGCAGCCTCTACACTTGCTTTTGCATCTAAAAGAAGAGCTCTTGTTCTTCTGGAAAGAACATCTTCTACCGTTCTTGCCATTTCAAAACGTACCGCAAAGAGAACTTGCGCTTCATAATAGGGCAAATTAGGATGCAGAAGTTTTTTGTTTTTGCGCATGAGCATTTTTAGTTTTTTCAGTTCTGACCCATACACGCTGAGAGTTTCAGTAGGTTTAAGGGTCTTATCCCATCCAAAAAGAGGAAGTGTTTTCGTAACACAAGGGGTATCAGGCAAATCTCCAATGATTGCAGCTTTATTAATCACATCTTCGCCCATTTTTCGGTACGTAGTCCATTTCCCTCCTGCAATCGTAATCAGCCCGCTTGGATCGATGAGGATGGCATGGTCTCTGGAAAGAGCGGCGGTTTTAGTAGCTTTTCCAGACTTAATTAAAGGACGAAGTCCTGCATATACACTTAAGACATCATCTTTCGTAGGATTTTTTGTTAGATACTTCCCAGCATATTCTAAAAGAAAAGAAACTTCTTTTTCCATAAAGTGAGGCTCCAGCTCCACTTTTCGCACAGCAGTATCGGTCGTCCCAACCAGAATCCTGTCATGCCAAGGAACCATGAAAACTACCCTACCATCATCCGTGCTTGGAATGATAATGGCTTTATTACTTGGCAAGAAAGATTTAGGAAGAACGATGTGAATCCCTTGGCTAGGTTTTACGATTTTTTTCTCTTTTGGGTTGTCGAGCCTGCGAATTTGATCTGTGAACACACCTGTTGCATTGATCACTGTTTTCCCATAGATCTTATATGTCTCTCCCGATTCCAGGTCTTTTGCTTTCACCCCTTTGATCATTCCGTCTTTATGAATAAAATGCACAACTGGCATGTAGTTGAGTAAAACGCCTCCTTGTGATGCAGCTGTCCCAGCTAAGGTAATGGCAAGTCTTGAATCATCAAACTGCCCATCGTAGTAAATAAGCCCTCCCCTGAGCCCTTCCGGTTCAAGCGTTGGAATTGCGCGGAGTGTTTGCTCCTTTGAAAGGCTTTTCGAAGATTCGATGCCTAGTTTCCCGGCGAGTAAATCATAAATTTTCAGTCCAATCCCATAAAATGGGGCTTCCCACCAGTGGTACAGCGGGAGTAAAAAAGGTAAATGGTGTACTAAGTGCGGAGCATTTTTACAAAGAAGCCCCCTCTCTCTAAGAGCTTCAATCACTAAAAACACATCCCCTTGTTGAAGATAGCGCAGTCCTCCATGAATCAGCTTTGTACTCCGGCTTGATGTGCCTTTTGCAAAATCGCTTTGTTCAAGCAGCAGGGTGCGGTATCCCCTTGACGCTGCATCGACTGCAGCTCCAAGTCCTGTTGCTCCGCCTCCAATGATAATGACATCCCACGGTTTAGAAGAACTCAATTTTTTGAGCATCTTACCCCGATCCATCATCTTTGTGTCCCCCATAATTTTGCGCAAGCAATCGCTAAGCTCCATTTAGAACGAAGGGCTTTAACCTCTTCCTTTTTCTTTTGCGGAAAGAACGTTTTTTCTTCTTTCCAATACCCTGCGATTTCTTCTTCATTTTTCCAAAAACCAATAGCCAGACCTGCGAAAAACGCAGCTCCTAATGCAGTGGATTCCATAATTTTTGGCCTTACAATCACAGCATCTATCAAATCCGCTTGAAATTGCATGAGTAGATCACTATGGGCCATTCCCCCATCCACTCTCATCTCTTTAAGAGTAGTGCCAGAATCTTCTATCATAGCTTGTAAAACATCTGTCGCTTGGTAGGCAACGCCTTCTAAAGCAGCTCTTGCGATATGAGCCGCTTTCGTCCCTCTTGTAATTCCTAGAATCACTCCTCTCGCATACGGGTCCCAATGGGGCGCTCCAAGTCCTGTAAAAGCGGGAACAAAATAAACTCCATCACTAGAGGGAACACTCTCAGCTAAACGATCAATTTCATGTGATGTTTTCACAAATCCCATGTTATCCCTCATCCATTGCATCGCTGCGCCTGCTACAAACACACTTCCTTCTAAAGCATATTCGACAGTACCACCCCTTTTACTTGCGATAGTTGTGAGAAGATTATTTTTAGAAAAGACCGGAGTTGTACCCGTGTTCATCAAAAGAAAACATCCTGTTCCATAGGTACACTTTGCCATACCTTTAGAAACACACATTTGCCCAAATAGTGCAGCTTGTTGATCGCCTGCTACACCTGTGATAGGAATGGGTGTAGAGAAGATGGGAGAATGTGCCATTGCAAAGGACTCGCTACAACTGAGTACTTTTGGTAGCATCGAATAAGGGATCCCTAAAATACGTAGAATCTCCTCATCCCACTGGCAAGTATGAATATCAAAAAGCATGGTCCTTGAAGCGTTAGTAATATCTGTCGCATGAACCTGTCCATTCGTGAGTTTCCAAATAAGCCATGAGTCGACAGTCCCAAAGGCTAGCTCTCCATTTAGAGCTTTTTGCATAGCTCCGGGAACATTGTGTAAAATCCAATGAACTTTAGTTGCAGAAAAATACGGATCGAGAACAAGACCAGTTTTTCTACGGAAGAGCTGCTCTAACCCTTCTTTTTTGAGTTTTTCACAAAGCGGGGCTGTTCTTCGATCTTGCCATACGATGGCATTCATCAAAGGCTCTCCCGTTTTTCTATCCCATACAATGGTGGTCTCTCTTTGATTGGTAATTCCGATTGCAGCAATGTCGTTGGAGTCGATTTTCTTTTGCGCGAGAAGTTCAGCTATGACAGCTGCCTGAGATGACCAAATTTCTAACGGATCATGCTCGACAAGGCCAGGAGAAGGGAAAATCTGACGAAACTCCTTCTGAGCAATACCTACAACATCTCCGCCGTGATTGATAAGAACTGCTCTGGAGCTTGTTGTACCCTGATCAAGCGCTAAAATATATTTCTTCATAAGTCCTCATTTGGACAGATTTTTACAAAACCATAAACTTGCAAGATCTGCAACTTTTTCTAAGGTTCCAGGCTCTTCAAAAAGATGTGTAGCCCCTGGAACAATTTCTAATTTCTTCTCACAGGTAAGTAGAGCCAAGGCTTGGCTATTGAGTGTAATCACATCAAAGTCATCTCCGCCCACAATGAGAAGTGTTGGCGCTTTTACAATAGGAAGATGCTCTTTCGCCAAATCAGGTCTCCCACCTCTAGAGACAACAGCTTTTACATCTAAATCTTTTGCAGCAGCGAGGAGTGCGGCTGCAGCCCCCGTGCTGGCACCAAAATATCCAATTGAAAAATCCTTATACGATTTTTGTTTTTTTACCCAGCTTGTTGCTTCTTGAAGTCTTTTTGCTAAAAGAGGGATATCAAAACGAAGAGCCCTTGTAAGATTGTCTTCGGTCTCTTCTTCTCTTGTAAGAAGATCAAAAAGGAGAGTTGCAAGGCCAGATTTTTGCAAAACACCTGCTACAAACCTATTCCGAGGACTTTTACGGCTACTTCCACTTCCGTGGGCAAAAAGTACAACAGCTTTTGCATTTTGTGGAATGACTAAATCCCCATCTAAAATGACTTTTCCGCAAGGAATTTTCAGGGATACTTCTAAGCTCATAAATTCTCCTTTCCTTTACGGCTTTCCTCAAGAATTTCGCATACCATCTGATCTTCAACTTGTTCAAAACTTCGATAGAATTGACCCACCGCCATAAAATCATGAGGATGGAACACTTCGACAAACTCATCAACCATATTTTGAATGTTCCTTCTCCCTTCCTCGGAAGCTACAGGAACTGCAACGATGATCTTACCCACTTTTACTTTCTTCAAATATTTGACTGCAGCTTCCATACTGGCTCCGGTTGCAAGCCCGTCATCAACTAAGATAACGATCTTTCCTTCGAGCTCAATAGGCTTTCTGTACCTTGCATAGATCTTTTCTTTTATGTCCTCTTCCCTTTTTTTCTCTTCGATGATTCTTTCAATTTCATCCTTTGAAATCCCATAACGCCTGATCACCTCGTTATGAAGTACAACTTCCCCTCTTACTAAAGCACCGATTGCAAATTCCGGAGAAAAGGGAGCTCCGATCTTTCTTACTACAAGAACATCCAAGGGCAGATTGAGCTTTTTAGAAATTTCTAAGGCAAGGACCATTCCGCCTCTTGCAAGGCCAAGAACAATCGTATTTTTGGCGCTCTTGTGTCTTTCTAAGAGAGTAGTCAGCTTTTGCCCAGCATCTTTGCGATCTTCGAAAATCATAAAAAACCACAGTTTAGAAAACACTGCCTAGTAAAAAATAACCATAACCTTCGGGGTATGACATGACAAGTTTTTTTATGAAATTAGTAAGAATGATATGAAAATTAGAAAAAAATATGAGCCATCTTAAGAGCATTCTCATTGAGATGGCTTATCCTCAATTTAAATTCTCTCTCAGTTAAACGTTAGATAGGCTATAAGCAGAATGTCTCGTAAGGTCTCATCGAAATCGCTCCCATCATTTTTTTGTTTAAGTACTAAGCATTGGTTGATGACTGGTTACAAATTCATTTCATATTTAGATAGTTAACAGGATAGTATGACGAATTTACTTAAATTATTAATAGGTTGGAAATTTTCGTAAAATGCCAAATTTTTATAAAACATGGTTAAGATTTGCTGGATTCAAGTTTCTAACGCACCAATCAGTTTTTTAAATTCTTTTATTGGTGTACTCCATCCCAGAACCTTTCTAGGTCTAGTGTTTAACCGGTT
>JABEVM010000205.1 GCA_013041585.1 Chlamydiota bacterium | reverse complement strand
TACTACTTCTTTATTAAATTATTATTAAATTGCAAGGAAGGTAATTATGTCAGCATTATCGAAGATGTTGTGGGGATCGGGCGAAAATAGTGATCAAACGCTGCTTACTAGAAGAACTGACGTAGATGATGATTCTTTCGGTGTAAATGGCGACGGGGGCCAACTTGTACGATCTCCAACTTCAAGCCAAAGCCCACTTGTGCAAACGGCTGGAGTATCGAATGAAGTTGTAGGGTCTCTTATGAGAAGTGCTACTGAATCTCTTATAGAAAAAGTAGGTTCTCCTAGTAAACAGCTCCGCGCGACTGTAGAGAAAGAGATGGCTGTCCTTGTTCAGGGGGCCTATGCCTTGGGTAAAAGTGATGGAGCTAAAGATGAGGCAGTTCGTAACGCAGATGCTACTAGAACGGATGCAAAGGAAGAAAGAGGCGACACAAGAAAGCAAATAGCGGCTTTGCAAGCTCTTATGCTTTCACAAGTCGGTGACCTCTCTAAAGAGGTAGGCGAAGCTGCTACAACATCAGAACGAGTTGAATCTGCTTATAAAGAAGCTAATGCTCAACTTAAAAGAGACAATGAAGCCTTAGCTGCTCGAGTGGCTGCGCTTGAAGCAAAGTTTAGTGAACAAACTGGCACGATCTCAGGATTAGAAGGCAGAATAAAAGGATTAGAGGGCGGTCGAGATACTGTAAATGAGCGTATGGGTACTATTGAACAACTACTACTAAATACTGTGGTTGGTCAAATTATATCTGTTGCTAGAATTTTTACCAGTTCAGCTGTAGACATGACATTTACAAAGGCAGATTCAAGAATTCTTATGATTGCTCTTGCGTTTGCGATGGTTCTTCATAAAAACGCCGCTAAAGGTATGCTATCAAGATATTCGATTGCACCCATTGCAGCTATATTTGTCCCAATAGCTATAGTCATGCTTTTTGCGAAAACAGTAGCAACTATAAAGAATGAAAAAATTGGGGATGTTTTCGATAAAGTAAATAAGGTTAGTTCTGACCGCTTTACATGGATTGCTGTTGCTGCTTTAGCTATATCAACTGCGCTATATTCAGCAGGAAGGCAAAAGAACGCTATGCGTCTGATGGCACAAGGCTCAAAAGTTGCGTAATGCATAAGCTGTTTTTAGGGAACTAAAAACAGCTTTATTTAGCTGATGTTGTCGTTTCCAGATTCTTCTTTAAGCTTGGAAGAGGAGAAGATGTCACTGTAGTGATGTTAGCTCCAAGTCCTGAGAGCTTCTCTACTAAGTTTTCATATCCTCTATGAAGATAATGTGTTCCGGAGATTTCACTTGTCTCCGGCGCAAGTAGTGCTGCCATAACGTAAGCAAATCCAGCACGAAGATCCGGAATGGTAATTTCTCTGCCTTTGAGGGCAGTTACGCCTTTTACGATGAGGCTGTGGTGGAAGTTCTGCATAGAAAATCTACAGTTTTTTCCGCCTAGACATTGGGTGAAAAGTTCGATGTCGGCTCCCATCTGTTTGAGAGTTTCTGTATAACCAAAACGATTTTCGTACACAGTTTCATGAATGATGGAACATCCTTCTGCTTGAGTTAGAAGAACGACGAAAGGTTGCTGCCAGTCAGTCATAAATCCAGGATGGACATCTGTTTCTATATGTACACCGCCGCGAAGTGGGCCTTTGTAAAAGAACTCAATTCCGTTTGGCTTAATAGAAAAACCGCCGCCAATTTCCAAGAGTCTATTTAGGAAAGTGATCATGCTCAGGTGATCTGCACCTTCGATAAACACTCTTCCTTTTGTACTGATCGCCGCCATACCAAAAGAGGCTGCTTCGATACGATCTGTGATGACGGTGTGTTCTACTTCGGTAAATTGTTTGCATGGCTGTATGCAGATTGTGCGATCTGTATCGATAGAAATGATCACGCCAAGTTTTTGTAAGAATAAAATCAGATCGACAATTTCTGGTTCTGTAGCTGCATTTTTGATGACGGTCATTCCTTTTGCGCGAACGGAAGCGAGGATAGTATTTTCTGTTGCGCCAACAGATGGATAAGGAAGATGGATGACAGCTCCTTTAAGTCCTTGATATGCGTGAGCGAAATACGCTCCTTCTTTTTTCATTTCTCTATATTCAATAATCGCACCTAACTTACGAAGCGCTTCGATATGGAAATCGATAGGCCTTTTTCCAATGTGGCAACCACCGACTGTGGGAACAATAATATCTTCGTCTGTTCTTCCAAGTAGGGCGCCGATCATAAGAATAGGAATACGATTCGAGCCGGAAAAACGTTGAGGTACATACGTTGTCTTCAGTTCTTTCGTAATAATTTCGATGACACCTTCCGCTTTGTCCCAATGAATTTCAGAACCGATCTCTTTGCAAAGATCAACAGTGATTTCTACTTCTGAAATGTTAGGTACGTTGTAAAATGTACAACGTTTATCACTGAGAAGAGACGCTACGAGAAGTTTTGTAATTGCGTTTTTCGCGCCTGCTGCTTTTACTTTTCCTTCTAAAGGAATGCCACCGGTTATCTTAATTTTTTCCATGAGTAAGCTCGATTAATTTACCTGAGTGTTACCGGGAATAAGCATTTAAAGTAAATAACTTTTTCTCTGTCTGTAGCACCATCTGGATGTGATTATAGCACTTAAGTTTGTTTGCAAAACAAGAGAAAAATGGGGTAAGATAAATTATTCTGGGACAGATGCATCCAAATGCAGTATTCTGATGTTAACTCGTAAGAAAATGTAGAAGAAAAACATGGAAGACACAAAACAGATTTCGAAAAATTCTACAGAGCAATGTGATTCGATTTCACGATTTGCCTTTCTATTTTCAATAGGAACTTTCTTAAGTCGCATCTCTGGAATGCTTCGAGAAGTTGCTACCGCATTTGTATTTGGAACAAGCCCTCTTATTGCAGCGTTCATGATTGCATATAGGCTTGCACTTGTCATGCGGAGGTTGCTTGGTGAAGGAGCTCTTCTTGTTGGATTTATTCCACATTACGAAGCAATCAGAACACAATCTCCAGTAAAAGCTGCGCAGTTTTTTCGTGATGTACATGTGGGCTTAAGTCTTTTTCTGATTCTGCTACTTATTGTTGTGGAAGCACTTCTGTATGGACTTCTTCAATGGGTAGATTTTTCAGAAGACAACAGGCAAATCATTTATCTTTCGATGCTCATTTTCCCAGGTTTATTATTCATCTGTTTATCAGCGCTTGCAGGCGCGCTTTTGCAATGCCACAAAAAATTCTTCTTATCAGGGGTCTCTCCCGCTGTGTTTAATTTTGCATGGATCGCGGCTGTATGGGGGATCAAAGAATTCCATCTTTCTTTTGCATGGCTTGCAGGCGGTACAGTTTTTGCATTCTTTTTACAGTGGGCCCTTTTCATTCCAAGCACAGTGCGTTTTTTTAAAGAGTTTTTACCCTATAAGGAGTGGTTTTCTTTCAAATTTATTACACCTGAGCTTAAGCAGATGCTGACTGCCATTTCTCTCAGCGTAATTGGACTTGGTGCAACACAAATCAGTAGTTTCTTAAGCGCTATTTTTGCAAGAGCATCTTCTTTAGAAGGTCCTGCTTATTTGCATTATGCTATGCGTTTGCAGCAAATGCCGATTGCCTTAATCGGTGTTGCCTTATCTTCTGCTTTGCTTCCGACTTTATCTAGATCATGGAAGACAAACGATAGCACAGGATTTATAAAGTATCTGCAATTTGGACTCACAAGGGCATTTAGCTTTATTATGCCATGTACGCTAGCTATTCTCGTTTTAGGGATTTCCTCTGTAAATATCATCTATTGCCACGGAGACTTTACCCCTCTTTCTACAATCAACACGACCAAATGCTTGTGGGCTTTTGGCGCCGGCTTGATTCCTATGGTATTTACTTTGCTGCTTAGCCAAGCCTTTTTTTCGCAGAAAGACTATCTCACTCCAACCATTGCTGCGATCCTTTCTGTAGCAGTAAGTATTGCTCTCAATGTCATTCTTGTTTTCCTATTTGAAGCAGGACCTGAGAGTGTAGCTTTGGCGACAAGTTTTTCAAGTGCTCTTAACTTATGGTATCTGCTGCGAAAGCTGAATAAGAAGATAGGAACTGTATTTTCTCTTCCCATCCTTATTTCTTTTTGCAAAGTGACACTTTGCGCTATCTTAGCGTCAGCGATCGTTCTTGTTTTTGGATATGTAGTTTTTCAAGATCCAACACTACCTATTCTACTAGGCAAAGCTTCTTATGGCAGTTTACCAACAAAATTTTTCCCACAACTTATCCATTTTAGCGCTATGGCGAGCTGCTTTTTTGCTAGCTTCATTCTTTTTGCTATCCTCTTTAAAGCGAAAGAAGTGCTTGAGATACTTAAGATGAGAAAGGTATCAATCCCTTTAGATAGATAAATTCTTTTCTGAGTCTTATTGAAAGATTTACAAAAGTTTTATATAATTTGCTACGAGATGTAAAATTAGTACAGGATTTATGGATAACAAAATGCAAGATAGAAAATGGCCTAGGATTCGTACAGGAATTGGACAAGATAGCCATCGCTTTCTTCCTGCCGATTCTGCTAAGCCTTGTGTCGTAGCGGGACTTATATTCGAGGACACGCCTGGTCTTTCTGCAGATTCTGATGGGGATGTAGTCTATCATGCAATTTGTAACGCGATCTCCTCAGTTACAGGAGTCCCCATTTTAGGTGGCATCGCAATCGATCTTTGCCATAAAGATGGCATTACTGATAGTCAGGTCTTTTTAGAAAAAGCCTTAGAAACGTTAAAAAAGCAAAAGATAGAGCACGTCGCCTTAACAATAGAAGGGAAAAGACCTAGATTCCAAGCCAGGAATTTAGAAATGCGGTTAAAGGTTGCACATGTCCTAGGTGTCGATGTGAGTCAAGTGGGGCTTACTGTGACCTCCGGTGATGGACTTACCGATTTTGGATGCGGTGATGGACTCCAGTGCTTTTGTGTGATAACTACACTAGAAGAGTAGTTCCTAATATACATCTAGAAGATATTTTTTCTGCTTGCGGAGCGCTTTTAAATAAGCTATTGCATGTTCCTCTGACAGATTTCCCTCTTCTTGAATGATTCTATGAAGCGTAGCTTCTACATCTTTTGCCATTCTTGATGCATCTCCGCATACGTAGAGTAGAGCTCCTTCTTGGATCCAAGACCAGAGCTCTTTGCGATTTTCATACATTTTGTGTTGTACGTAGACTTTGCTGCCTTGATCACGCGAAAAAGCGGCGTCGAGGCGTAATTTTTCCTTTTGCGCTAACTCTTGAAAGTATTCTTCATAGAAGAAGTCAAACTGCCTGTTTCGCTCCCCAAAGAATAGCCAATTTTTCCCAGGAGCGTTATGGTGGATTCTTTCTTGTAAAAAGGCTCTAAATGGAGCAATGCCGGTTCCGGGGCCTACCATGATGATGTGGGTCTCATGATCTTCAGGGAGTGTGAAACCGTGATTTTTTTGAATATAAATAGGGATCTCGGTTGCATTCTCTTTCGAGAGTTTACATAGAAAATGGCTTGCGACTCCAAATTTTTTCTCTCCTGACTGAGTAAAAGTAAACAAAGCTACAGTGAGATGGATTTCGCTTGGATGAGCTTGTTTGGAGGATGCTATCGAATAAAACCTAGGAAGCATAGGGCTTAGCGTAGCGCAAAATTCGGAAGGAGGTATTCTGGTAACTTCTAAAATTTTGCAAAAATCTAAAAGGTCTTTTTCTTTGATGTATTCTAATAGGGCCGCTTTATTGTCAGGATGAAGAAGAGCTTGCAATTCGCTTTTTTGCTCTACGCTCACACAGTTTTTTTCTAATAGTTGCAAACAGGCTGTATTGATTTTTGATAAATTGGCCCTGGTTGTTAAAAATTCTTTTAACTCCACCTCTTCATTCTTTCGTGTGTCAAAAATTTTTTCATTCCCAGAAGCTTGCAGAATTTGTAAAAAATTTTCTACATAGATAGGGTCGTTTTGAGGCAGGACAGCTAAAGAATCCCCGACTTGAAAGGGAAAATCAGCATTTTGCAGATCTAAACAAATATGATAGGTTTCTTTGGTAGAACCAGGTTTGTTTAAAAGAGTTCTGTATTTAATTTTAGCCCGTAAGGGTTCTAATCGACTATACATTATGAAATGCACTTAATTATAGTGTTAATATAATAAAATATATAGACAAACAGGTTAAAAAAGTAGTACAAAAAAAACTATCTACTTTATTTAGCTTTAGGATGCTCCGTATGAGGAC
>JABEVM010000204.1 GCA_013041585.1 Chlamydiota bacterium | reverse complement strand
CATTATAATGAATTTAAAAAACATTTTTAATTAATGCAGGAGACAGCTTATGTCACATAATATACGTTTAAACGTTTTGTTTGACCATTTGAGAGTATTTACATCCCCACATGCTGTATCTTCAATAAAAGAGAACCTAAGCGCAGAAGCTGATTTGCTTGTAAAACAGGTTCAATCTGGTGATTGGGAACGCTTAGAAAAGTCTTTGAATGATTACTTAGCTACTGCTAACAATCCTGTGCAAATCGGAGATAGAATAGAGCTACTTTTTGTGAGGCTACATGCTTTATCGGATGATTCTATACTTCAACAGAATTTAACCGAAGTTGTTCACAACTATCTGGTCAAAGAAGATAAGAATTTACAAGCCAGGTTCAGACAAATAGAAGAAACTGGGGTGATCCATAGAAAAGCAAAAAATGCTACCTTTGTTGATCCGTTTATTTATGGAAAAACGGAACAGGAAAGAAAAGCTAATCTAGCAAATCCCAACTTCGCAATTCCGACAGTGCTTCAAGCACAAATTGCTTGGGGCCCTGATGCAACATTCGATCCAACTAAATGGGCTGATCATCCGGATTTACAGAAAAATGGAGTTCCTGGAGATCCAAGACGCAATAGTAATCCTCAAACGGGTGAAATGGAAAATTCTGGGTTAGGTATCCCTCCTGCTGAGAGACGCACTTGTGTAAAACATCCTGTGACAGGAGAAAGGAAAATATACGCAGATGCTGATGGCCGCCCAATCAATCCTCACGCATACTATATCGAGAATAGAGGACTTAGTCAAAAGCAAGGTCGAGGAGCTTTGGGTCAATTTGGGCCGAGTATTGCTGATGACCTCATCTCTGGACATATTGGTCTTGTAAATCCTGAGACAGGGAAAAGAATGTACTTTCTTGGTACAAGACCTGATGGGAAGACAAGAGTCGTATTTGGTTGTTTTAGGGAAAGACCAAATAGCAACCCTTTACTTAATAAACAAAAAGAGTTCAAGGAAGAAGCTGGACATCTGGATTTGGAACATTTTGAAGAACTCGGTCATGCCTTTAAAAGGTGGGCTGAGCCTCTTTCGAATGAAACAATTAAGATGCAGATCGAGCAGTTCGTCCTAGCAATGCAGACACCTTCTGTAAAAGATGCTATCGCAAAATTCCAGAGGTTTACAGAAAACTATAATGAGTGGAAAATGAAGTTAGATCCTGCGCAAGCTAAGTTGTTTGCAAAAATCAGCACTAGAGCTTTTGTTGAAGCTTTAGATAACGAAGAGAAAATGCACGAGCTCATCCATTTTCTTGTGGATCCCTGCAAAGTGGTTGCACCGACTCAGGAAGCGAAACAATCTGCAGAAGCCCTTTTGCGAACGATATCTCTCCCTGGGTTAGAAGAAGCGAAAGTGGTGCTACATTCCCTAAGTCCCCACATTGAAGCTCTAGATGTAATTCAAAACGTTTTCATTGAAACGACTTTCTCTGAAGACAAGTTACTAAATCTCGGAACTTTCATGATGGATGATCCTCGTAACACCTTCTGTTCTTGGATAGAAAGCTCCGGCTCTAGTTGTGAACTAAATGCTGCAGAATTTGCGATTGTCAGACTGTTTAAGGCGGGTGATGATAACTTTGGTTCATCAATACTCGATCCTCTCTCTGACAAGCAGGATATGTTTGCAAGTCACCTCGACTTTATTTCCATGGATGTTCTTAAAAGAGAGGCTCCATGTGTAAAAGGGTGGAAACCTCAGGCTATGAGGGGGTATTTCGAGCAGATATCTCTTGCAAAGCACCGTATTATCACTGGTGAATTTTTGGATGCCAATACTATGGAAAGATTGCGCACTGAAGAAAATAGCCGCAGATAAGATTCTTCTTATCTTTTCATGAACGAACCTCTCCTTTTTTGTTTATCCGAGCAAAAAAGGGGAGCTTTGTAAGCAATGTCAAGGATATCCCACGTTTTCATTGTTGCAGTTCCGTATAAAAATACTAATCCTTACAAATTTCTCATTTGAAAATTTCCTTTTCTCCTCTAATATGAACTTTTTTACGGAGACTGTTTTATGAAGTTTAGCTGGATTGATAAGTATCAGGTGTTTTTGTTTGATTTTGATGGGCTGCTTGTCAATACCGAATATCTGCATTTTGAAGCTTATCGTAGAATGACTGCTGAGCGAGGTCATCATCTTACTTGGGATTATGATCGATTTGTTGGAATTGCTCACTTAAGCTCTTCTGGGCTTAAAGACACCATCTATGATGAACTTCCTGCGCTATATGCAGAGGAGCCTAATTGGAGCGTTCTGTATCAAGAAAAAAAGACCTCATATGAAAAGCTTTTGCAAGAAGGCACTCTTGAGCTTTTGCCTGGTGTCAAAGAGGTTCTAGAGGCGCTGCAAAAGACAAACAAGAAAAGAGCGGTTGTGACAAATTCTACAAAAGCCCAAACAGAAGCAATTAAAAAAGCTCTGCCCATTTTACAGACGATCCCTATGTGGATCACAAGAGAAGATTATAAAAATCCAAAACCACATCCTGAGTGTTATAAAATCGCAGTAGAGAAACTTGCGCAGTCAGGGGACATGGTAGTTGGCTTCGAAGATTCTACAAGGGGGATCAAAGCGCTTCTTGATGCTGGTGTAAAAAATGCAGTGCTGATTTGTCCATCGAACCATCCACAGCTTTTTTTGGACTCATTGCCTATAGTTCCCCATTTTACAACGTTTTTAGAAATCAAAAATATCTAGTGATAGAGTACTTTTACGAGAAAAAGACCATGAGGAGGAGCGGTAAACCCTGCTTTTCTGCGGTCTTTTTCTGCAAAAATTGTAGGGATGTTTTCTAAAGGAATTCTTTCGCAAGAAACATCGATCAGAGTTCCTACGATATTTCTGACCATTTTATATAAAAATCCGTCAGCCATAAATTCAAGGCGTACTCCACCTTCTTCTTCGATAACATCTAGTTTTTTTAGGTTGCGAACCGCATCTACAGATGCACTGCCGCGATGCGCTTCATTCGCAAAAGAGAGAAAGTCGTGTGTTCCTACAAACAGTTTTGCAGCTTCTTTAAGAAGAGGAAGTTTTACTTTATCTAGAACGTGATACGAGTAGAGTCTTGTAAAAGGATCTAAAATTCGATCTAGATGCAAATGGTAGTGGTACACTTTTCCTGTAGCGCTATATCTTGCATGAAAATCATCAGGAACCTCTTCGATTGTTTTAAGCCGAATATCTCCAGGAAGAAGGCTATTTACACTGTAGAGAAGTTTTTCAGGATTTAGGGTCGCGCATGAGAAGTGAGCTACTTGTCCTAAGGCGTGGACACCTGCATCCGTGCGTCCAGATCCTGTAAGATCAATAGGGGAGCGCAGTATAGTTTCTAGCGCTTTTTGAATGAGAGTTTGTATGGAAACGCTATTGGGCTGCACTTGCCAGCCGCCATATATTGTTCCATCATAAGAAATGAGTATTTTATATTTTTTCACGTTAGTTTTTGCAAGAGATATTCACTGATGAGATGATACATAAAAAAAGAGGCAGAATGGATGTTTCGACATTCTGCCAAAAAAACAAAGACGATTAAGAGAGGTGTTTGCTAACGAGTTTAGTCATTTCAAACATGTTAATGGCTTTTTTATTTCCTCCGAATACTTTCGCTAGTTTGTCATCTGGAAGAATGTTGCGTAAATTGTTTGGGTCTTGGCGCTTATTTGCTTTGATATATGCCCATAGTTTTTTTGTAACTTCTGTACGTGGAAGTGGACCTTTGCCTACAACTGCTGCAAGATCATCACTTACTTTCATCGGTTGCATGAATTTAGATTTTTTTGCTTCTTTTGCCATTATTGTTTCTCCTTTGAAGGTGCTACATTAAATGCTTATCCGCATAGCGACCTGTTCATTTTTTTATACGGATACACTGTTCGAGGTTGTACATTGTTTAGTTCCTCGAATGACATTTTGTATCTCTATGTCGATATTATAGTCAAAAAAAATCATTCGTCCACCAAAAAATCATTATATTTTCTTTGAGAATAGGGGAAAGTTGGATAAATTTTTGCTAAGATTTTGTAAATTTTATTTAAAATCAATGAATCTTAAGCGAAGAAAATCTTCGTACGTGCATAATACTTAAGTAGTATGGGAGAAACCGTTCTAGGTAGTGGGTAAGGAATTATATTTTTTTATGGATATAGAGCAAATCAAGGAAATCGCATCGCTTGCCGAAGCAGTGAAAAAAAGTAGTTCTTTTCAAGAAAAACTTGCGATTTTACAGGAAAACAAAAGAGTCCAAATTTTTTTTACTGCCCCAAGCATGATACGCACTTTTCTAGCGGGGCTTTCTCAGGATTGCGAAGTTGTCATCTTGTCCCTGATTGCTATAGGCCAGGGTGAGAAGTTTTTCTCCGAATTGGGGAATATTCCTTCTCCTATCACTAGCTTAAGAAAGCTGATTGAAGATCTATTACCTGTTGAACACTTTTATGCTTCTATCGGCGGAATCATTGGCTACCACTTAATGATGATAGAGAGGATTTTTCCTAAACATGGGAAGAAAGAGGTAAAGCAAGAAGAATATCTACCTCCAGTCCCGATTGATATTACAAATGAGACGGAAGAGGTAAAAAGAGAAATCCTTTGGGGACTAGAGCATTTGCCTAGTATTGGAGAAATTTATCCCGTTGGAGGCGCCGCTGATAGACTAGGACTTAAAGAAGAGAAAACGGAAGTCCCCCTTCCCGCTGCGAAGCTTCTATTTTGTGGTAAAACCCTTTTGGAGGGGCTGATAAGCGATCTGCAAGCCAGAGAATATCTTCATTATAAAATCTATAAAAAACAAGAGACGGTCCCGATTGCGCTCATGACCTCTCATGAAAAAGATAATCATGCGAAGATCTTATCCATTTTGGAAGAAAACAAATGGTTCAAAAGAGGAAAGGAAAATTTCACCTTATTTTGTCAGCCATTAGTGCCTACAATTGATTCGGAAGGTAATTGGTGTTTACGGGGGCCCTTGCATCTTTTATTAAAGCCAGGTGGACACGGTGTAATTTGGAAGCTTGCTAAAGATCAAGGTGTGTTTGATTGGTTCTATGCTAAAAAAAGAGAAAAAGTCCTCATCAGACAAATTAACAATCCTGTTGCAGGCACAGATTATGGCCTTTTAGCTTTTACTGGGATCGGCTGCGAAAAACAAAAGAATTTTGGATTTGCCTCGTGTCAGCGCAAAGTGCAATCTGCGGAAGGTGTTGACGTGCTTGTGAAGAAAAAAACAAAAGAGGGGTACGAGTACTGCTTAACGAATGTTGAGTATTGCGACTTCTCCTTCCGAAACATTGCTGATGAACCCATTGAAGTGGGTGGAGATTATTCAAGGTTTTTATCCAACACCAATATTTTATTTGCTGATCTAAAGGTCATCGAAAGCCTTCTACCTATATGTTTTCTTCCTGGGATGCTTATTAATTTAAAAAAATCGAGCTTTACTGCTGACGATGGCACCAAGAAAGAAATGATGATTGCAAGACTAGAATCTACTATGCAAAACATCGCAGATCATATGGGAGAGACTTTTTCCCATGAGCTTTCTAAAGAAGAGTGCAAAGGGCTTAAAACATTTTTGACATATAATGAGCGCAAAAAAACCATTTCTACGGTGAAGAAGGCATATACTTTTGGATCTTCCTTTTTAGAAACTCCAGAAGGATGCTTTCTTGATATTTTACATAATGCCAAAGAGCTTCTTTCAAAACACTGCGGTATGCAGGTCTCCGAAGTAAACGATGCGATCCATTTTTTCCTTACGGGGCCTTCTTTTCTTTTCTTATACCATCCGGCGCTCGGTCCCCTTTACTCCATCATTGCTCAAAAAATCCGTGGGGGTAGGCTGGGCTTTTATAGTGAACTTCAACTGAATTTAGCTGAAGCCTACCTAGAGAATGTGGATATTGAGGGGAGTTTGCTTGTCCACGCCTTGCAGCCTTTAGGAAAATGCAATAGTTCGGATAGAATTGAGTATTCAGGAGAGTCCGGGAAATGCCAGTTAAAAAATGTTTTGATAAGAAATATGGGTATCGACCGAGAAGCATTGAATGTTTTTTGGAAAAATGAAATTATAAGAAAGGAAAGTTGCGAGATCATCTTGCTTGGAAACGGTGAATTCTACGCTGAAAATGTCACGCTGCCCGGGAATCAAAAAATTATTGTTAAAGATGGGTATCGAGTGAAGGCTTATGAAAAGAATGGAGCTCTTTGTTTTCACGAGGAATCTATTACGAGCCCTTCTTGGTACTTTGAATATAAAATAGGAAAAAATTCCGACATCCGTCTAAAAAAAATTGAAAAATCCTAAGGAAAAATATGAACGAACAAACTCAGCTACGCATTAAAAACCTTCGAGATAGACTCACTCATATGCTGAGGTATCTTTGACATTGAGACAAAAGAGCGCAAAATCCTAGAGCTCGAAGATGAAATGCAAGCATCTCATTTTTGGGACGACAAGAATATTGCTCAAAGCGTCATTAACGAATGTAATGAATTAAAAAACTGGACTGTTCCTTATCGTGATCTCACTCGTCGTTTGGATGATACAGTAGCCCTTCTCTCCGAAGTTTCTGAAGATGAGAATTTTTTTGCGGAGCTTATGCTCGAAATTGATTCCATCGAAAAAATCCTTTCCGACCTGGAAGTGCGTAAGATGCTCTCCGGGGAGTTAGATGCGAAAAATTGTTATCTAAGTATTAATGCGGGAGCCGGGGGGACAGAAGCTTGCGATTGGGCCTTGATGCTCTCTAGAATGTACCAAAGATGGGCTACAAAGAGAGGTTGGAAGGTAGAGGTCATAGATACTGTTGAAGGAGAGGTTGTAGGGATTAAGAGCATTACTTTTAAATTTACGGGGCCTTTTGCTTACGGCTACTCTAAAGCGGAAAAAGGTGTCCACAGGCTTGTGCGTATCTCCCCATTTGATAGCAATGCGAAAAGACACACAAGTTTTGCATCTGTCGATGCAACCCCTGAAATTGATGACGATATCGCAATTGAAATTCGTCCTGATCAGATCCGTGTGGATACATATAGAGCCTCTGGCGCAGGTGGACAGCACGTAAATAAAACTGATTCCGCGGTGAGGATTACTCATTTGTCTAGTGGTATTGTTGTGTCCTGTCAGAGCGAAAGAAGTCAGATCAGCAACCGCGAAACTTGTATGAAGCTTCTTCGCGCAAAGCTGTACGAAAAAGAAATTATGGAAAGAGAAAGTAAATTGCAGGAATTTGCTGGGGAAAAGAAGGAAATTGCTTGGGGTAGCCAGATTCGAAATTATGTCTTTCAACCCTACACGCTCGTGAAGGATACTCGTACTAAGTATGAAAGTGGAAATATCCAAGCTGTTATGGATGGAGATTTAGATGATTTTATTAATGCTTATTTAAAGGAATTCGGATAATGCTTACAGGCTCCCCTTCCTATGACATCCGCTATACTACAGCTTTGGATGCGCCTTCTCTTAAAAGTTGGCTAGAAAAACCAGGCATGCTTCATTTTTTTCCTATTTCAGAAGAAAATGAGATCGAAAATGCAGTCAATTCTTGGATTAGCTTTTATAAGTATAAAGCAAGCCTCACAGCAACCATTGATGGTAAGCCTTGCGGTATTGCAACGCTATTTTTATCTCCTTATCGCAAAGTGGCCCACCACAGCTTTTTTAAGATCATTGTAGATCCACAGTATCAAAGACAGGGTGTAGGCGCATCCCTTCTTAAAAATATTAAACACCTAGCAAAGACTCTTTTTCGATTAGATATAATCCATATAGAAATCATCGAAGGGAATCCTATTGCGCATCTGCTAGAAAAGTATCAGTTTGAACTCTTTATGAGACAAGAGCGTTATTTTAAAGAAGACGGCAAGTACTATGCTCGCCTTCTTTATAAGTGTTACCTATCCAAGGAGGTGTTATGAAATCAGAGATTTCTGTGCGCCCTTCAGAACTGAGTGATGCTTCCTACTTAAAAGAATCTCTTATGGCTCCTGATGTTTTGCAATGGTTTCCGATGGCAGATGAGCGAGAGATTGACGACGCCGTACGTATATGGATAGGATATTCAAAATGGAAAGCAGGACTTACTGCCCTTTGGAATGGCGTCCCTTGCGGTTTTTCTGTTCTATATTTGCACCCCTACAAAAAAATTGCCCATCAGTGCCTCTTTGGAGTGGTTGTACGAAGCGGCTATCAAGGGAAGGGTGTTGGGACCCGTATTATAGAAGAAACGATAAAACTCGCCAAAGAGAGTTTTAAAATCGAAGTTCTGCATTTAGAAGTTTATCAGAATAATCCGGCTAAACGTCTTTATGAGCGTATGGGATTTTCAGAGTATGGTTTTGACAAAGATTTTCTTAAAATAGATGGGCAGTATGTTGGAAAAATCTGTATGCAGAAGCTGATATGATCGTAGTTGAATTTTTTGAAAAAATGTTCCAAAGAAGGCCTGCGCCTTCAAAAATAGAATATCCGCAAGAAGAGACATTTGTAGAAAGTCACTTTAAAATAAAACAGATGTACGAAGAGCTCAACGTAGAGTATTTTCAAAACAAGGTGAACGCGTCCATTGTTTGGTTCGGAGACAAACACAAGAGATCCACTCGCAGAAAAATTCTTGGATCCTACGACATCTCTCAAAATAAAATTAAGATTAATAGGATACTAGATCATTCTGACGTGCCTTATTTTTTTGTTTCCTTTATCATTTTTCATGAAATGCTCCACTCTGTCTATCCTCCAAAAAGAGGGAAAAGAGGAAGGTGGCAAATTCACCATAGAGAATTTAAACAAAATGAAAAAAACTTTTCCGAATATGCACGCGCTAAAGCATGGGAAAAGGCGAATAAACATAGATTTTTAGTTATCTAGAGGATTTGGGTTATGGCTGGACATAGTAAATGGGCAAATATAAAACATCGCAAAAACAAGGCAGATGCTGCAAAAGGAAAAGTTTTTTCCAGATTGACTAAAGAAATCATCAGCGCTGTTAAACAAGGTGGTAGCGATCCAAAAAGCAATACCAAACTGAAGATCGTGCTCCAAAAAGCGAGAGAGGCCAACCTTCCTGCTGATAATATCGAAAGAAACATTAAAAAAGCGTCAAGTGCTGATCAAGCAGACTATATCGAAATGACCTATGAGCTCTACGGTCATGGCGGTGTGGGCATCATTGCGGATGTCATGTCAGATAACAAAAACCGAGTCTCCTCCGATATGCGTATCGCTACCAATAAAAGAGGCGGCGTTGTCGCGAGTCCCGGAGCCGTAGCTTTTAATTTTGATCGCAAGGGTGTAATCCAAGTCCTTCGTAAAAATGCTGTGGAAGATGATCTGTTCTTAGCCGTTTCGGAAGCGGGAGCGGATGATTTTGAAGTGGCTGAGGATTTGTATATTATCATGACTCCTCCCGAACTTCTCTACCAAGTCAAAGATGCGATCACCCAAATGGGGATTGCTGTCGAAGGTGCTGATCTAGAAATGATCCCTAAGAACTATGTGGAATGTGATAGTGAGGCTTCGGCTGCAAACTTAAGCTTGATTGAATGGCTAGAAGCGCTTGATGATGTAGACGCTGTCTACCATAACATGAAAGAATAGCTTCTTATAATCAATTTCGAGAAGGTACATATGATAGCCGCCTCTAAAGCTACTCTAAGAGGGGCTTCATGGTTTTTAGATACTTCAGTAAATTATTTAACTACAACGAAAGGTTTTAAAACTGGAGTTACTAAAGCTCCAGGGAATTTAGTGTATTTAAAAAATGCATTTTATACTGATGCAGAAATGATTCCGAATGAAAAGGAATTTGTTAAAGTACTAAAGCTAACAAGACGTCTGATTGGTGTTTCTGAATTAGTACGAAATGCACATAGCCTGAAAGATCGCTCCAGCTCATTATACAATTTGTATCCGGGACGACAAATTTTTCAAGTTACTGTAAGGACATTTAGAAATCGTTTGAGCGATACCACTGTGACTCACTGGAAAAAGGCTTTGGATATAGGTTATGATCTCGCACACTTGTTTATTCAGTTTCCTAATGAATCTAGAAATGCTTTTTGGGAAACCACTGTAGATGTTGGGTTTGGTGTAGTAGATCTTATTAATCCATTCAAAGATACTACAGATCTTTGCAGAAAATTTCGCTGGAGCTCCCTTACAAAGCAAGATGCAATTTATAAAAATATTGTGGACTTAGGAAGCTTAGCATCCATGATTGGACATGGACGCAAAACTGTAAAAAACGTCATCCAAGCTTTTCTTGCCTATAAACAATGTAAATATGCTGAATGCATCAGTAAGTGTATTTCTGCTGGTAAAAATGGGGCTCATGTTGGTCTTGGATTGATAGCAATCCTTGAAAGCCGCTTTGAAGTGTCTCTTCCAAAAGAGTATGAACATAAGATCAAGTCTGTACTAGCAGCGACTACAACCTATGGTTCAATTATAGGGTACTATCACTCTGCTTACTTTGGGTTAAAAAGTAAGCGGTATATCACTCTTTCTTAGTGTGTACGCACCAATTTTTTCACGTCATCTTTTGCAACTGTTTCGTAATGGAGTATGTTTTTT
>JABEVM010000203.1 GCA_013041585.1 Chlamydiota bacterium | reverse complement strand
CACCTGACATAAGAATTTCATCAGAAAAATCCTCGTCAATTTCCATACTTTCTACACCATTTTTACAAAAAGCACTTTTGCATAGCAACATATCGATCTATTCTGGAAAGAACATTGCGCTTATCGAGGGCATAGATTGGGACTCCTCTAAAACTACGAAATCACCCACTACTCTTTTCCTCAAAGCTTCTGAAGCTATTTACCTTGGTTCTGAGAAAAGTACTCGTCCTACTTATTTGATTTCTTCTAATCTACAGGCAGCAGGAAAAACAGTGCTCTCTTTAGAGTCTCCTTTCTTGTTCATTGGAAATGAAGAAAGCGGAAATCTTTCTTCTCTAAACCCAAAAAGCGGTGATGTAAGAATTGTGACATCCCTTTTAGGAGTGTACGGTGGTGTGGGAGATACGCAAAAATCGGATACCTCAGCCAAAATTTTTGCAAACGACGGGGATATTTTTATCGACACATTTAAAGGTAGCGTGCTGCAGATCGAACTTAAGGCTGGATCCGGCCCTATTTCTCCTGCTGAAATTGCTACCAACAAAGGAAATGTACGGATAAACAAACTCTCTAATGCAACGGAAGGATCTCTTACTGTTTTAGGAGGCAATGGAGATAATTCGGGAGCAAGGATAGCGACAGTTCATGATGGTGATGTGGAAGTGCTACTTCCTACTAATTCCAATTATCTTCTCCAGGGTGGAAATAGCAGTAATATAGGTTTTGCGCAGATCGTTGCTGCTGTTGAAGACGGAAGTAAAGGTTCTGTTAAATTGCAGGGAGGAAATTATACCCTTAAAGCGGGATCTGGATCAGGAGATGTCAGGGCAAGGATCAGTGGAGATGTAGCTCCGGAATCGAAAGATGCTGTGCTTATCAAAATGAATGGAACGCTTTCGATGGAACCAGGACAGAATCAAGCTAAAGATAGTAGAGTTATGATTCAAGCATTAGGTGGAGGGGATTTTCGTTTGGAAACAGAGGATCAGGGAAGAATTAATCTCCACATAAAGGGGGGCGGTGGCGATAATTCAGCTACAATTATCGAAACCAAAGATGGAGGAAGCATTCGCGTCAACGCAGAGAATAAAGCGAAAGACGGGGATATATATTTTGAAGCCGGAAGCGGAAAACAATCCTCAGTTCGAATCTTCGCTCATGACGGGGGTGATATTTCTCTAAACATGCCTGTAACAGCGAATTTCACTATTAAAGGAGGAGGCGAGGCTTTTAAAGACGAGATAGCAGCTTCTCAAATAGATTCCTCTGTTCTTATTTCAACAAAGAAAGGGCATGTTTTTCTTCAGGGTAAGGAATTCTTGTTAGCTGGTGGATCCGTAAGTGGTGGCGCAGCTAAGGTGATCAATGAAAATGGTGGCATTACCATGAAATTTGCTAACACTGTGAAAGTGCAATCAGGTACCCATAAGGGCTCTGATGCTGTGATTCGCGCCAATGGACCTTTGGATATTTATGCTTCTGGTGATATTCTTCTTGAAGCTTTTGAAGATACAATGGCTTTGTTGCAGAGCTTTGGACCTGCAAACATTATCGCCGGAAATTCAATTGGTCTTCGTGGTGATAACGGCGGGAAAGCTTGTATACAAAATGCAGCAGGAAAAAATCCCGGAAAAGGAAAGCTTCATATAGAAGCTGGACGTGATGTGAATCTTCAGGGTTCTTCCATTGTACAAAACCTGGCAGACGAAATAGTCATGGTCTCAGGAGAGGGTATGACAGTAGGTCCCAAGAGTGTGATTAAAAGTGGAGAGGGCATCACTTTTATTGTCGACAAACAGTCGTATACTTCAGGGGTTTATAAGTTTGGCCTTACCGTTGAACCGGGAGCTGACGTAGATGGTCCTATAGGTAAAGTAAATCTTTTTACCTCTAAACGTTCTCTCAATTCGATCCCTTTATATATGAGAACTTTTGAAAAACATGGGTCTCATTATCCAAACGAATATAAAGGGGAAGAAAACTATGTACTTCACTATAGAGTAGTTGATGATTATGAATCAGAACGTGTTGTGGTCTGGAATCTAGTCAATGTTCTCAATAGCCAGCTTTTTTATAATCTCTACAACCAATATGACGACATCTATCATCGCAAAATTGAATTTAGCATAGCAGATCAGCTTTTCTCTCCTTGGAAGGATCTATATGGTATCAAACGTCAAAGCAGATTTGAATTCACTTACGGTTTGCCAGGGGATAAATAAAGATTCTAAACCTATTGATAGCGACCTGCCTTAAAAAATAAGGCAGATCAGAATGTGAATTGCTCATTTCAAGACTTTATGCTATTTCTGTGATAAATAACTTGTAATACAAGGACCTTATGACAGTAAGCACGATCGATGTTATCCACATCATCATAGCCCTCACAATCGTACTTTTTGTAAGTCACTCTATCGGCTATCTTTTTGAGTATTTCAAACAGCCACGTGTGATTGGAGAAATTTTAGCGGGGATTGTACTCGGTCCTAGCCTATTCGAGTATTTTTGCCCAAATGCGTACTCGTTTGTTTTTAACGACACGATAACGAAAACACTCCTCAATATTTTCTATCAGTTAGGTCTATTACATTTGATGTTCCGCACCGGCATGGAACTACAGTTAAAATTAAAAAAACAAGATAGAATTGGTAAAGCTGCAACTTGGATTGCAGTGGTAGGTGTGGTGATCCCGTTTGCATCTAGCTTGCTATTCGTACAATTTATCGATATTCATCAGTACATGGGATCTGCAAACAACGAACCGGCGTTTATTATGTGCTTTTCGATTGCTGTGGCGATCACGGGCATTCCCATTATCGCTCGAATTCTTCATGATCTTAAAATCCTTACTACTTCTTTTGCAAAAATTATTTTAGCTACAGCTGTAATAGAGGATATCCTTCTCTTCATTATTTTGACTGTGGCATTGGGTATGGTGAGGAAAGAATCCGATGTGGGCTTTGGTATTCCTGCATTGCTTGGTCTTGAAAGCAATATCAAGCTAAAAATTTTATACCACATTCTAGCTACGATCCTTTTCTTTGGTATATCGATATGGATAGGCTTCCGGTTTTTCCGTTGGTTGGATAGCCTAAAGTTCACAATTTACCAAAAGATCAGCCCTCTTGGTTTTTTAATTTCTGTCATGCTTTTTATGACGGCTGTGGCTTTGCTCCTTGACTTAGCTCCTATGTTCGGAGCTTTTGTAGGAGGGATCATTGCACAAAATTTTAAAGTTGAAAAAGAAGAAACAGGTAAAGTATTTGAGGCGTATTCTTTTGCCTTTTTCATCCCTATTTACTTCGCTATGGTAGGTATTAAACTAAGTTTTATTCCTGATTTTAAGCTTCTTTTTTTTCTGCTCTTTTTGCTTGTATGCTGTGTTGTTAAATTCTTAGGAGTTTATCTAGGTGCACGACTGGCTAAAGAAAGTAAGTGGGGAGCGCTTAATTTTGGAATGGCTTTGAACGCGAGAGGAGCGCCAGCGATTGTGGTTGCATCCTTAGCTCTTGACAGTCAGATCATCAATTTGTCTTTTTTTACCATTTTAGTAATGATCGCAATTGTTACCTCTTTTTTATCCGGCTCATGGCTGTACTTCATTGTACGCAAAAAGCTTCCTCTTCATTGAGGAATGAAGAGGCTCTAGCTTGTCGTGTTTTGAATTTTGCTAAAGTCGACCAGTTTTTCAAAATGTGCATAGATCTTCTGAAGGAGCGCAATTCGGTTGTTTCGGATCTCCATGTCATCCGCTAAAATCTTCACCTTTTCAAATAGGTCAGCGAGTAGTGGCTGGAGTGTTGCTAAAAGAGAAAATGCTTTCTCGTAATCTTTCTTCGAATACACTTTTTCCCACTCTGGATCGATCTCATGTAATTTGGCAACTAAGGCTTTTTCGCTCGGCTCGATTGCTTTTTTCGGATCAAAGGCAAGGGGCTCACTTTTCTCTGTTTGTCCTTTCACCCGTTTGTATACTTCATAGAGTTTGCCAAAGTCCGCAGCTTTTCTAAAACTGTGCAGAGCTTTACATCTACAGAGTAGGTCATAGGGGTCAAAGGCGTTTTTAGAGAGAACCGCTTCGATCTCTTCTTTTTCAAAACCATATTCTTCGAAAACAGACTTGATACGATTGCTCATGAAAGTGAGAATTTCAGAAATAATCTGACTTCTTTGTGTAGAGTCTTGTAAAAGAGGAAACAAAGAAGAAGATCGTTCTAAGAGCGTTTTCAAAGAAACGCTTTTCTTAGCTTCGATAAGCATCCGAATGATCCCGATCGTTTGTCTACGAAGAGCATAAGGGTCACTAGAGGAAGAAGGTTTCAAATTAACAGAATAATAACCAAGCAAGTTGTCGATCTTATCAGCGAGGCTTATAATAACACCTGCGCCCGTCTTCGGAATAGGAGCGTTTTCTGCTTTTGGCATCCAATGCTCAAAAATGGCTTCTGCTACTTCCGCGTTTTCTTTTTGCGCTTTGGCATAGTACATTCCTATGATCCCTTGCAATTCAGGGAATTCACCAACAAGAGCGGATGCGAGGTCCGATTTACAAAGAGTTGCGGCTCTCATAATTGTATCAAGCTTACCAATTTCTAAAACGCCATGGAGCATAGCTGCATGCTTTTTAATTCTTTCGATCTTATCATACACGCTTCCAAGTTGTTTTTGGAAAGTCATGCTGCGAAGTTTTTCATTAAACTTTTCAAGTGGGATTTTTACATCCTGTTCATACATGAACACGCCATCAGAGAGCCTTGCAGAAAGAACCCTTTCGTTTCCGTGCTTGATCAGCTCATTTGGTGTATTGTCCGCTGTAATGATAAAGACGTTTTTTAGTGATTTATCACCTTTGGCCACAGGGAAATACTTTTGGTGCTCCACCATTTCTGAGGTGAGTACTTCTAATGGAGCCTGTAAAAATTTTTCTGAAAAAGTTCCGGAAAGGCAATGAGGCCATTCGCAAAGATATACAACCTGCGCAAGTACTTTTTCCTCATCAAGAACGTGTCCACCAAGTGTTTTTTCAAGTTGTCTTAGTTGGGAAACGATGCTTTTTTTCCTTTCGCTGCTATCTACAAGCACATAGTGCTTTTTCAAAGCTTCAATGTACTCACTACAATCAGTTAGATCGAACTTAATAGGACAAAGCTGCATATGTCCAAAAGAGAATCGATCAGATTGTACAGGTCCAAAAGAGAAAGGCACAATTTCTTTTCCCAAAAGGCAAACAATCCAGTGAATGGGCCTTGCATAGGAAATGTCTAGATCTGCCCATTGCATTTTTTTGGGGAAGCTGAGCTCAGAAAGCAATTTTGGAAGTTTTTCGCTAAGAAGTTTGCTTGTTGAAACTCCAGGCTTGCTTATAGTCCCCAAAAGATATTCGATATCTTTAATTTGCGTAGTTTGAACTGCTGGATTTTTCTTGTCTCTAGTTTGCTGCAGAGTTTGAGGGAGTGCGCCAATTGATTTAAAAAAGCCTTCCCCTTGCGCTGTAAGATTCCCTTGGGGGTCAAACGCCATGGAAATAGCAGGGCCTCTTTTTTCTAAGAGAGTACTTTTTGTGCCTTGTGACAGCTTTTCTACATAAACAGCAAGCCTTCTAGGAGTCCCATAGGTTTTGATAGACTGATACGAAAGTTCATGTTCATCCAGAAGCTTTTTGATTTTATTTTGGAGTTCATTACAGCCGATTGGAACAAAAGTAGCTGGTAATTGCTCGGACCCGATCTCTAAAAGAAGGTCATCTTTCTTTTCAGGGTCGTAAGGTTTATCTTGGATAGGTTGGATTACCTCTTCAACTGGAGCCACGCTTTTTTTCGAAAGAAGAGGGAATCCTAGTTTTTCTCTTGTTGCGATATACTCTACGGCAATGAGCCTTGCTAAGTCCCGAATTCTTGCAATATATCCAGTACGTTCCGTTACAGAAATAGCGCCCCTTGCATCTAAAATGTTGAATGCATGGGATGCTTTCATAACAAAATCATAGGCAGGGATCGGCAGTTTTTCTTGGATCAGTTTTTGTGCTTCTTTTTCAAAATCATCGAAATGACGAAGCCACATCTCTGTAGAGGCTTTTTCAAAGTTGTATGTGCTCCACTCGATTTCATTTTCCTTAGAGAGCTCTCCTAAAGTGAGCTCTTCATTCCAGTGGATATCAAAGATGCTGCTTACATTCTGGATGTACATGGCAAGGCGTTCTAGCCCATACGTGATTTCCACACTTACAGGCTTTAAAGGCAAACTTCCCATGGCTTGGAAAAAAGTAAATTGTGTAATTTCCATTCCATCCATCCACACTTCCCATCCAAGACCCCAAGCTCCGAGTGTGGGTCCTTCCCAATCATCGTGGACAAAACGGATGTCATGATCTTCCAAGGAAATTCCGAGTGCTTTGAGAGACTCTAGATAAATATTTTGGATATCCAAGGGGGAAGGTTTAATGATCACTTGGTACTGATGAAACAGATGTACCCTATTAGGGTTCTCTCCATATCTTCCATCTTTTGGACGTCTACAAGGCTCTACATAGGCAGTGCTATAGGGTTCAGGACCTAAGCAGCGCAAGAAAGTGGCCGGATTAAACGTTCCAGCTCCCATTTCTAAGTCGTGCCCTTGCTGGATAATACAGCCTTGTTTTTCCCAAAATGCAGAAAGTCTAGAGATAATTTCTTGAAAAGTGATCATTTGCTTTACGAATTTGATTGGATGGTAGCTTTAAATTTTCGCTTGAGAAGGCTTTCTTTTCAATGGGTTTTTCAAGAAAGAAGGATAGAATTGTAAAAAAGAAGAAAAGAGCAGCCTAAAAGGCTGCTCTTAGAAGGTTACGCGGCTTTACCTTTCCACGCTGAAGCTAGGAAAGCTGAAGCAATATTTCTATAGTTTTCTGTGTGGTTATAGAGAGCAACGCCTGCTAGTCCTGCTAGTGCGATTTGAGAGAAACCCTTTACAATAGAACCCACAATTTGATAGTTAGATGGTTTAGCATAGGAATGAACACTATATTTTGGAGGATTGTCCGAATCGCTTTTTACTGTTTGGATTGTGCTAGTTGAATTATAAACATTGCTTACTCCGGTAAGGGCGAGTTTTCCAATCGCATATGCGCTCACTGCGATAAATGCTGTATGAGGAACGATTTCTTTCAGAGCAAAGAATGTAGGAACTTGTTTTCCGCTAACTGACATCAAGTAGTCAGAGGAAGAGAGGAAACGAGTTACGACTTCTTTTGCTGAAGAAATAGTTTCTTTTGCGAAAACTGATTCCAAAGCTGAATTAAAAAATGATGATATACTTGCTGTTTTTCCAACTTCTGCTGCCATAGATTTTCTCCTTAAATAAAAGGTAATATTTTACCTTGAGAATGTTTTTAAAACAATGAAAAGATAGTTTTTTAAGAAATCTTATTTTAAATATTCTCTTATCTATTTCTATAAATTTCTATAGGTTTTTTATTTAAAGTTCTTTTCAAGAAAGAAGAGGAATAAGAGAGCCGACAAGGTTGCTCTTTAGGACCTCTACTTTCACCAAGACTGAGCTGGAAAATGGTTCAAGAAAAAAATTTTCCTTATCTTGTGCACTAACCATCTATTCTGGTATACTATTGCCTTAAAGAAAAGATTTTAGGTGGATATGAAGAGTTTATGCGGGGTTCTTCCGGAAGAGCTTGCAGAGTGGATGGCATCGCAAGGTGAAAAGCCTTTTAGAGCTTCTCAGGTAATGCAGTGGGTTTACCAAAAGGGAGCTACATCACTCGAGCAAATGACCGATCTTTCCAAAGATTTTCGAAAGAAGCTATCTGAGAGTTTTTTTCTATCCCATCTTAAATTACAAAAGACTGTTGATTCCAAAGAAGGGGAGACTACTAAATTTTTGTGGGAGCTCTCCGATGGAAAATTGGTAGAATCTGTTTTAATTCGCTCTGGAGACCGAAGAACCGTATGCGTTTCTTCTCAAGTAGGTTGTCCTGCTAGATGCGCCTTTTGCGCTTCAGGAAAAGAGGGCTTACTGCGTAATCTAGATCCTTCTGAAATTGTAGAACAAGTCTATCTTATCGATCGCCATTTGAAAGAGAAAGGAGAAAGAGTCTCTCATATTGTATACATGGGAATGGGTGAACCCTTAGAAAACTATGAGCAGGTAATCAAATCAATTTCTATTTTGATTCATCCACAAGGACTCAATATCTCTCAAAGAAGAATCACGGTTTCTACTGTGGGTGTCATTGAAGGAATCAAAAAACTGGCTGAAGAAAAATTTACGGTAAACTTAGTTCTCTCTCTTCACGCCCCAAATCAGCACATTCGTAAAAAAATTATTCCGTATGCTAGAAAATATGCTCTAGAAGATATTCTGGCGGCGATGATCTCTTTTGGAAGAACCACAAAAAGAGATATTACCTATGAGTACACTCTATTAGCTGGAATCAATGATGGAAGAGAGCATGCAGAAGAGCTTGCAAAATTGCTAGCTAAGCAGCAGTGCACGGTAAATCTCATTCCTTATAATCCAGTAGATGGTCTTAACTTACGAAGGCCTGAAAAAGAGGCTATCGAAGAATTTAGAGAGATTTTAGTAGGCTCCGGGATTAACACAACTTGGCGCTATACGAAAGGGAAAGACATTGCGGCTGCTTGCGGGCAAT
>JABEVM010000202.1 GCA_013041585.1 Chlamydiota bacterium | reverse complement strand
CATATTATAATCCACCCAAAATCCGAAAAAACTTTATTATAAAAAATTAAATTTATATAAAATATTTAAATATACTTTTAAGCATCAATTCTGAACTTTTATGTTAATTATTTTAATTATTAATAACAATAAGGAATAATATGGCGACAACTCACTCAACACAAGCATACGCTCAAAGACGTTCTCACCCTCTTATAAGCGGTTCACCCGCAAACCAGGGATCTATGGGTACCCCAGATGGAGACTTTAGGACTGTGCAACTAGAAGAACCTAGTGGTTTTCAAAGAATTTGGGATATTGTTGTAGAAGCCTTTAGAGCGTTTGGTAATTGGCTTATCTCTTGCTTTCAAAGCGATGATGATGAAAGCATTGACATCTCCCCTCGATCAAGAAATGGATCTTTAATGGGTGCCCTAGATGAGCTTAATCCTGTAGTTACACTTTCCTCTGATTCGCATAATCAAGCTCCTGTACTTACTGAAACAGTACAAGTAGACTCTACTGTCTCCGTAACAGACTCTCTTTTTTATCAAGAACTGGCCAATGTAACCCCCGCGCAAAAGGAAGCGCTAAAAACAATTGTACTTGCTGGAGGAGATGAGAGCATTAGCTCTTTTAGCCTGACTGGAACAGTGGTTTCAAACGGAGCACAACTTGCAAATCTGCATCCTATCATTCTTTGCGCTTTAGTATTTTCACACCAAGAATCGATCCATGCGTTCAATACAATAAAATCACTTCCAGAAAAACACAAAAAAACTTCTTATTGGGATAAACCTGCCTTATTAGAAAGACGGGTTGCGGCGCTTGAAACAGCTAGAACAACACTACAAACTTCCCAAGACATCGATAAATATCTCCCGGGTTTTTGCCATATGATGGGAATCGATCCAAGTTTTGTTAATGCTAAAAAGACAAAAAATTGGGATGAGATCTTTATAGCTCTTGCTGAAATTGGCTTAGGTACTAAGAAAAGGTTTGAGCCAGCACAAAACGGTTCTTTATCAGAGGATCAAGTAGAAATACCAGTAGTAAATGGTGATGCCCAACCTGAAGGACCTATGGAAATGGCAGAGTCCTCTGTAACAGGCAATTTAATACGTTCATTATCAGAAGAGCAAACTAGGGCTCTAAACGACTTATCAGCTCAAGAAAAATACGATTCTAAAAAAGCAAATCCGCACTGGAAAGCGCTACATTCAGCAGATCCTTATGTTACCTTAGTGGCATTAATGACAAATGAATCCTTCGTAGCAAAATTCCAAAAAAGGAAAGGCTTCCATCCATTACATTCAATGCAACGAGAGTCTCTGATCAAAGATATGAGCCTAGCTCTTTATCAGGCGGATTCTGACAATCGTGTATTTAGAGAATTAACAAGTACTAAGGCCTGGGAAAAATTCCTAACTAAGCTTAGCGAAACGGATGCTCTAAGAACAAATCATCAAGGTTGGGTCTCTATTGCAAAAGAAGTTGAGGAAGAAATGAAAGGACCCTCAAACCAGGAAAAAATGGTAAATAAGGCCAGAGAAGCATTCAGCAGTATGAGCAGTTTTGCACAAACGGTCTTTTAAGAAAAAATAGAGCCGTTTGCAGCTTGGTTAACATCGGGGAAAAGTAATTTTCCTTGGGATTCAACCACAAGGACCATTCCTTGGCTTTCTATTCCCATTAATTTGGCAGTCTGCAGATTTGCCACGACAATCACTTTTTTCCCAATCAGATGAGCTGGATCTTCTACAGCTTCGGAAATACCGGAAACAATCGTTCTTTTTTCAAATCCCAAATCAACTAAAAGTTTTAGAAGCTTTTTACTTTTAGGCACTTTTTCGGCCTCTAGAATCTCTCCAACGCGAAAGTCGAGTTTCTTTACATCTTCGATATTGATTTCAGATTTAAGTGCGGCGGTATCTGACATAGTGGCTGTTTCCTTTTTACTGTGAAGAAGGGCTATCTCTTTGGTAATGATTTCATCTTCTACCCTGGCAAAGAGGATTTCAGGAGTTGGAAGTAGCTGTCCTACCTTATTTTCCTCAGAAATCTCTTTTTTCCATAAAGCAGATGAAAGGTTTGTGGTGTATCCTAGTAATTTCCATAGTTTCCCTGCGGAAGTAGGTATAATCGGGTAGGAAACGACTGCAAGCACTTTAAGAGCATAGATACAGCATGCAATCGTATTGTACATATCCTGATGGGTCTCTTCCTGTTTTCTAGCGGCCCAGGGCTTTTTCGCATCAAAGTAGACATTTCCCACTTGCGCAAGCTCCATCATGAGCTGGCTTGCCCTGCGCACATGAAAAGATGTATAAGCCGAAGAAATTTCTGTAGCTAAGGAGGCGATTTTTTGCAGGAAAGTCTCATCTACCTCATGCAAGTCCTTCATAGCAGGGATTTTTCCATCTGTATGCTGTTTTGCAAAAACAAGCACACGGTTCGCTAAATTTCCATACTTGCCAAGTAGTTCACTATTGCAGCGCGTTTGAAAATCTTTCCAAGAAAATTCAGAATCTTGAGATTCAGGTGCATTGGCTGCAATTGTGTAACGGATTTGATCTGTGGTAAAAGTTTGAAAAAACCTCTCCAGATCAATATACCAGCCATCTGACTTACTAAATTGACGACCTTCCAAATTATAAAACTCATTCGCTGGAAGCTCATCGACAAGTTTATAAGGCTCGTTTTGTCCCATGATCATGGCTGGGAAAAATACAGCATGGAACGGGATATTATCCTTTCCAATGAACTGAACAAGTTTAGTTTCATGATTACACCAATAGGTCTTCCAAGCGTCAGGCTTTCCGATCTTTTCAGCCCATTCCCTTGTTGCAGAGATATAGCCAATAGGAGCGTCAAACCATACATAAAACACTTTCCCTTCCGCTTCAGGAAGAGGAACAGGAATTCCCCAATCTGAGTCTCTTGTAATCGCCCTTGGCCTTAAATCTTCGATATACTTTTTAGCGAAATGGATCACATTCGGTTTCCAATCTTTGGAAGCTAGCCATTTTTCTAATTTGTCTTTGAAAAGATCAAAACGGAGAAACCAATGTTTGGTCACTTTTTTTATAAGGGGCGCATTCGATAATTTAGATCTTGGAGAAATTAGGTCGATTGCTTCAAAACTTGCTGCACACTTAGGACATTCATCTCCCCTCGCTTTATCAAAACCGCATTTTGGACAGGTTCCGATCACATAGCGGTCCGCCAAAAACAGCTGCTCTTTCTCAGAAAAAAGCTGCGGAGTTTCTTTCGCTTCAATATACCCATTTTCGAGCAAATCGCGAAAAAAGGCTTGTGTAGTCTCTACATGTTTAGGCCATGTGGTACGAGAATAATGATCAAAAGAGAAATTAAGTTGCGAAAAAAAGTTCTTGATCACTTCGTGATAGATATCGACATGCTCCTTCGGCGTCCTTTTCGCTATTTGCGCTTGCAGAGTAATAGCTATGCCAAACTCATCTGAGCCGCAAATATATAAGACATCATTTCCTTGCATCCGCTCGAATCTAGCATAACAATCTGCCGGAAGATAGGCTCCTGCGATATGTCCAAAATGGAGTGGACCATTCGCATAAGGCAAAGCAGCTGTGATCAAAATACGTTCTTTCATACAAATCGCTTATTTTTTCTCGTCATTGAGCAAGTCTCTAAGCTCTTGCTTTGTAGGATTTACTTTGAACTCATCAAGGTGATACTTATTAGGGTTTCTTGCGACCTCATCTAAAAACTGGTCCAAATGAATCTCTTTGCCAGAGCGTACCATATGTCTTATAATCTGAATTGCATAGTTGGCAAGTTCGAAGTTATTCTTAAAGTACTTCTTGATTTTTTCACTTGTTAAATTCTCACGAGCTATCATATTTTCTCTCTCTTTTAATAAAAAATGGTCATATAAAGCAGTGGCTCTAACGAGCTCTATGCTCTTCGGAAATGAGGATGCTACGCAAGACTTGATAGGCTACTTCAAGCTTTTCATTGACGATCACGTAGTCATACTCTTTGCTTTTCTTAATCTCATCCTCGGCCCAAGAAATTCTCTTTTCCATACTGGTTTCCGTCTCGGTTTGCCGCTTGCCAAGCCTAGATCGTAGCTCTTCTAAAGAAGGAGGAGCTAAAAATACAAAAATAGCCTCGATTTTATTCTTAACTTGCGCTGCACCTTGTGTATCAATCACAAGAAAAACGTGCTTACCTTGATTCAAAAGACTTTCTACAGAGCTTTTGGAAGTGCCATAATAGTGGTCAAAAACTTTCGCGTACTCTAAAAAATCGCCTAGCTTGATCCTTTTTTCGAACTCCTCATTCGTGATAAAATGGTAGTCCACGCCATCCTCTTCTCCAACTCTAGGGCTTCTAGTTGTATAAGAAATGTTACTTGCCACACAGGAAAATTCTTTTTGAAGCATCTTAACCAAAGTCGTTTTGCCCGTTCCCGCCGGAGCGCTGAGAACAAAAACCAAACCTTTTGCTAATTTGCCAACAAGTTTTTCATTCATAGCTATTCAATATTTTGTATCTGCTCTCGAATTTTTTCTACTTCAGCCTTCATCAAAACAATCAAAGCCGATATTTCTTTATCAGCACATTTTGCAGCTATTGTATTTACTTCGCGATGCATTTCTTGTGCTAGAAAATCTAATGTGCGCCCTACACTCAAATCCTTCGATTCTAAATAACTGCAACATTGTTTGAGATGGGAAGAGAGTCTTGTAAGTTCTTCAGAAACATCTAACTTTTCAGCTAAGATTGCAACTTCTCGTAGAATCCGTTCGTCATGATCTGGTATACCAGAGAATTCTTGTAATTTTTCTTGCAGTCTTTCTTTGTATTTAGAGACAGCCACAGAGGAATTTTGCATGATCATAGAGACATTCTTCTCTAACCCTTGCAACCTAGAAGAAATGTCTTTTGCTAATGCTTTTCCCTCTTCGAGTTTCATTTGCATCAGGTCTTCTAATGCACTGTGAATGGCTTTGTTTAGATATGTGAGAGCGCTTTCCGTATCAAGGGTTGCCTGTTCTGCAAAAACAAGCTGCATTTGCGATGCTAAAAAAGGGATCGTTACTTGGGTACTATCATATCCTAATTTAGTTGCAAAACCTTCCCATGTCGACTTAAGATTTTTGAGTTCTTCATAGTATTTTTCTGATAAGCAAGGCTCCATCCCTTCTGATTGCAATGTAACCCGTATGGAGACTTGACCTCTTTGCAAAACCACGCCTACCCATTTTCTAATTTCAATATCAAAACAGAGGAGTTGAGGAGGGAGGTGTAAATGAATATCCAAACCGCGACGATTGAGAGAGTGGATTTCCACTACCCATCGACCTACAGGACTACTTATACTACTTCGGCCATAGGCCGTCATACTTTTTATCATGCCACGCCTAAAGAAATTGTATAAAACTGCTACGCCAAAAAGGCTTCTCTTACAGGTGCAAACGATTTTCGGTGAATCGGACAAAGTCCATAGTTTTCAATTGCTTTCCTATGAAGCTGTGTTGCATAGCCTTTATGCTTATCAAATCCATATTCGGGCCAAATCTGGTGATATTCTTCCATGATTTGATCCCTTGTCCATTTTGCGATGATCGATGCAGCTGCAATCGATGCACTTAAAGCATCCCCATCAACAACAGCTTCTGCAGGCATCCCAATTTTAGGAACATACGGGCCATCAACTAAAACAAACTCAGGTTGCACAGAAAGCTTTTGAATTGCAAGAGACATCGCATAAAGGGAAGCTTGCAAAACGTTAATCACATCAATCGTTCCACACGCCACAACAGCCACTGCGGATACGATCTCTGGATTTTCGGTAATTTGTTTGTATAAAACAGCTCGCTCAAGCTCATTTAGCTTTTTGCTATCGTCAAGGCCTGGAAGAATGCAATTTTCTGGTAAAATGCAAGCTGCTGCTACAACCGGCCCAGCTAAGGGCCCTCGTCCTGCTTCATCCACCCCGGCAATAATCTTGTACCCGCGCTGCCTAGCCTTCGTTTCAAAAAGGCTTAAGGAAGCGAGCCTTTCTAATTCCTGACTATGAAGCTGGTTCATTTTGTGTTGTTACATCGTTGCCAGCAACTGGAACCTTAGCTTTTTTACCAACTAATAGTTCTTTAACTTTAGACGCTTTACCTGTAACTCCACGTAAATAATAAAGCTTAGCTTTTCTCACCTTTCCGCATCTTGCAACTTCAATTTTAGAAATCTTTGGGCTATGGAGCACAAAGACTCTTTCGATTCCAGCGCCGTAAGAAACGCGGTACAGTGTAACTGTTTCAGAAACGCCACTTCCTTTTCGTGCTATGACTGTTCCTGCAAACACCTGAATACGCTCTTTTCCTTCCGCTTCAACAATGCGCAAATGAATATTTAATGTATCTCCTACCTTAAACGAAGGGATATCTTTTTTCAGCATAGTCTCTTCTAACTGCTGCATCAGTTCACATGAATTCATTGGTTTCTCCTTTGATCGTCGACAAGATCTCGACGCACTCTACAAGTTTTTTTTAAAGCTTCTTCTTCTCGCCACTTTTTTATCAGGGCATGATTTCCTGTTTTAAGTACCTGCGGCACTCGCATGCCTTCAAAATCATCAGGTTTTGTATACTGAGGCGCTTCGAAGATCCCATTTTGAAAAGAATCTTGGAGCACTCCCTGTTCATTACCTATCACACCAGGAATAAAACGAATTACCGCATCTAGTAAAACGATAGCTGCTATGCATCCATTCGTAAGAACGTAATCACCTATGCTTATTTCTTCATCGACATGGCTTTGTACGACTCTGTCATCTACACCTTCATAATGCCCACATAGTAAGACTACGTGTTCATGGCGAGATAATTCTAAACATTTGGCCGCAGTAAGAACATTTCCTTGTGGTGATAAATACACTACATAGGAATTTTCCTTTCTTACGCTCTTAATCGCTTTAGACACCGGCTCAGGCATTAAAACCATCCCGGGTCCGCCTCCAAAAGGCTTATCGTCTACTTTCTTATGTTTTCCTTCAGCAAAGTCTCTTATATTTGTTAAACTGATGTCGATAAGTCCATTTTCCCTCGCCCTTTTCACAATGCTTACATCGAGAGGTCCTGCAAAGTATTCAGGGAAAAGTGACAAAATATCAAACTTCATATGTTTACAAATGACTACTCTGCCACCTTAGGCTTACGCGGAGCTCTAGGCTTCGCCGCAGCTTTCGGTTTCGCATCTGCAGCTTTAGGCTTGCTAGCTTCTTTCGTTTTTGCAACTACTTGTTTTTTAGGCTTGCTTGCTACTTTCTGTTTTTTCGCAAGCGCTCTTGCGTTCAATTCTTGAAGCACAGAAGGCGCTGATTTTGCAAGAAGCGATTTCACTCTTTCAGAAAGAACCGCACCGAGCTTCACCCAATGACTTACTCTTTCTGCGTTGACAGATACATTCCCTTCTTTTAGTCCAGGATTATACCATCCGAGCATTTCCAAGTATTTTCCATCACGAGGATATCTTGAATCGGCAACTACCAAACGGTATGTTTGATAATTATTGCGACCCTGTTGTCGTAAACGTATTTTTAACGCCATGTCATGTTCTCCTTTTTCTTGCCTTCTTTCATAAACTGTTGTTTGAAGGCTGGCATATCTTTAAAAAACTGTTTTAATCTTTTGAAATTTTTTACCATGCGGTTTACATCATCAATCGTTGTTCCACTGCCTTTAGCAACCCGGTTTCTACGGCTAGGAATTAACTCAACTCTCTCTTCTCTTTCTGAAGCGGTCATCGATAAAATCATCGCTTCAATTTTCTTTAGTTCTTTTTCCGAACCTTCTAAATCGGGCAATTCAGAAAATCCGGGAATCATTTTGAATATGCTTTTAAAAGAGCCCATCTTCTTTAACATCGACATCTGACGCAAATAATCTTCATAGGTAAAAGAGGCTTTTCTCAGCTTCTTTTCCAGTTCCTGCGTCTCTTTTTCATCAATATGCTCTTCAGCCTTTTTAACAAGGTTGATGATGTCTCCCATTCCCAGAATTCGATCTGCCATCGAACGTGGATGGAACACTTGCAAATCGGCAAGCTTTTCTCCGACACCTTCAAATTTTAAAGGTTTACCGGTGATTTCTCGAATTGAAATCGCAGCTCCCGCTCTCGCATTTCCATCAAGCATTGTGATGATCGTGCCCGTGATCGAAATTCTCTTATCAAACTCTAAAGCAATCTTCGTTGCGTCTTGTCCTGTATTGGCGCTCGCTACAAAGAGAATCTCTTGTGGCTCTGTTACAGCTTTAATCTTTTCCAATTCTTCCATGAGACTCTCGTCTACATGCAATCTTCCTGCTGTATCTAGAATGAGAACATCAAATCCTTCTAATCTAGCCTTTTCTAAAGCCGCTTTTGCCACTTTTACAGGATCTGTAACACCATCTAGAGAGAAAACAGGAACTTCTGCCTGCATCCCCAATTTTTTTAGCTGCTCAATTGCAGCAGGTCTTTGCAAATCGCAAGCTGCAAGTAAAGGTTTCTTATTATACCCTTTTCGCTTCAAAAAAGCAGCGAGTTTCGCACAGTGCGTCGTCTTTCCTGATCCTTGCAATCCACAGAGTAAAATAACCGACGGGCTACCGTGGAGCTGCAGGACAGCTTCTTCAAAGCCCATAAGAGCTACGAGCTCATCATGGACGATTTTAGTAAATTGTTGCGATGGGGTTACTGAAGAGAGGACTTTCTCACCCAGAACCTTTTCCTTCACTCTCTTAACGAAATTACTTGCTACTGAGTAGTTTACGTCAGCTTCCAAAAGAGCCAAACGAACATCGCGAACCGCATCTGTCAGATTGTCTTCTGTCAGCGTTTTTTTACCTGCTAAACTAGCAAATAAATCCTTAAATTTCTCTGTAACAACACCAAGCATAGTTTCTCAAGTTCGAACTCTTAAGATCGAAGATAGGATAAACCAGGAAGTCATTCAATTTCAAGGAAAAAGAATCTATCATGCCCTGACCAATCTTTTTCAACCACTTTCGTTTTCCAAAAGGGAGATGAAAAAATTTCTATGATAGATTTTCCCTGATCTTTTCCGATTTCAAAAAATATTTTGGCGCCAGGATTCAAATACAGAGGAAGCTCTATAGCAAGCCTTTCATAAAACGCAAGTCCAGAGTCTCCCCCAACTATGGCATGCTTTGGCTCGTAGTTCTTGACTCCAGGATCTAATGCCGCGTACTCAGACGATGACACATAAGGAGGATTACAAAAGAAGATATCAACTTTTTTTCCTAGAAAAGGACTCAATAAATCCCCTTGTAAAAATTCTACATCCACTTGATTTTCTATAGCGTTTTTCTTAGCTATTTCCAAAGCCGGGATAGAAAGATCAGAAAGACTTACCTCTAACATAGGAAATTTTTTCTTTATAGAAAGACCTATACAGCCCGCTCCACAGCATACGTCCCAAGCCTTCTTTCCCTGTAGATCCATTTTTTCAAGTATCTTGCTTGCAAAATAGAGTAAAACCTCTGTTTCTTGTCTCGGAATTAAAACATCTGGTGTGATGTGGAGCATGCATCCAAAAAACTCCACTTTCCCAAAGATATATTCTAAAGGTTCGTGTTTACTTCGTCTTTTCATGAATTCACGAATCTTTTGCAGCTCCTCTTCCTGTACCGGACGATCAAATTCTACATAGAGATCAATTCGCTTTTTTCCCAAAGCAAAAGCCACCATCTCTTCCGCATCTCGACGAGGTTTGGGAATGCCCTTTTCTTGTAAATAGCTCGTTGTGAGTTGTATAATTTCTTGGATGGTCTTCATTCGAGGGTAGATCCTTGAAGCTTTTCCTGATAGAAGTGGGCTACAAGAGATTGTGTCATCTCTTCTAATTCCCCTTCCATAAATTGATCTAATTTATAAAGGGTTAAATTAATGCGATGGTCTGTCACGCGATTTTGAGGGAAGTTATATGTCCGGATTCTTTCTGAGCGATCACCAGAACCTACTTGAGAAGATCGTAAACTCGCAATTTCTTCTTGCTGCTTACGAATTTTTTCTTCAGAAATCTTAGCAACGAGGAGTCTCATTGCTTTATCTTTGTTCTTATGCTGGCTACGCTCTTCTTGACAATAGACGACAGTACCTGTTGGAATGTGGGTAATTCGAACAGCGGAGTCTGTAGTGTTAACGTGCTGACCACCCGCCCCTGAAGCTCGATATGTATCGATTTTAAGATCTCTTTCGTCTAACACGACCTTTTCATTTTCATCAGGCTCTAAGAGAACTGCTACAGTAATTGCTGATGTGTGAACACGTCCTTGCGTTTCAGTATCTGGAACTCTTTGAACACGATGGGTTCCAGCCTCATATTGCATGAGCCTGTAAACATTAGGACCTGTAAGACCCATTACGTATTCACGAAAGCCACCAAGCTCTGATTCAGCGCAGGATAAAAGCTCATACTTCCATCCCTTTTTGTCTGCATAACATTTATACATACGAACGCAGTCGCCGACAAAAATAGCAGCTTCGTCGCCGCCAGTACCTGCGCGAAGCTCTAAAATCAGTCCCCTGCTATCTCTTGGATCGGGGGGAACTAAAAGTGTTTCTAGTGCTTTTTGTGTAGTTTGAAGATCTCCTTCTAACTGAGCGATATCTTCCCGAATGACTTGCAAAAAGGCAGGATCCGTTTCGTCCGCAGCTAAAGCTTGATTTTCTTTTAATCTGGTCTTGATACTTTGATAAGCTTGCCACATTTCTTTAATTTCAGAAAGGTTGGCGTGCTCTTGAGTTAGAGAGCGATATTGCTTTTGATCCGCAAGCACATCTGGTCTTCCTAAAAGCTCTTCCACCTCTTCAAAACGTGAGATGAGCTTGCGTATCCTATCTTCCATTGATTACTTCTTTGTCTTTTTTACAGCTTTTGCAGGTGCAACTGGCTCTGCTTTTTTCACAGCCATTTGCGCATTTTTTGCAACATAACGTTTTTTGAATTTATCAACACGACCTTCAGAGTCAACAAGTTTATCACTTTTTGTAAAGAATGGGTGAGATGCTGATGATACAGAAACTTTGCATACTGGGTATTCTTTTCCCTCAAAAGTTTCTTTCTCTTTAGGCTGCATTGTACTTCCGCATACAAATTTAAATCCTGTAGAAGAATCAACAAAGAGAATTTCTTGGTAGGCCGGATGTCCTTGTTTTTTCATGATAGCTCCTTAAAAATACATTTAGATTAAGTCTTTAAGTATAAAAGTAAAGTTCATTTACTCATTAAAAACAAGGGTTTTTCTAAAGAAATGCATAAAGAAACCCTTGCGGAAATCCGAAAATTCCTCCATCATAGAGGGGTCCAAGGCAAATTACCATATAAGTTATGATGAAATCACAGATTTTTCAAAGATTTTTTACAGCTCAAAGAAATTTCTTTAAGATTTTTCTTATTGGTATCCTCTCTCTAAACATCCTAGCTGTGATGACTGGGGAGCTTTGTCTGCAAGTTTTGCACATCCCTACCCTATATGATTTTTTTGGTCTTAGCAAACTCGCCATAGAAAATGCTTGGTATTGGCAAATATTTACTAGCGCATTCCTACTACCTGCCCAAAGCTTTTCTCTGGGTTGGATCTTCTCCATGATTATTTCGATGTACCTTACCTCCGCAATCGGCTCCGCAATCGTGTCCAGAAAAGGACTAAAACATTTCTTTATCCTTTATTTCGGGACAGCCCTCTTTGTGTCGCTTTGCATGCTGGCTACCTTCTATAGCTCCTCCACCGCTTTCTCCCCCATATACTTTGGAAATAGGGCCATGTTAGGATGCATTCTATTCGCTTGGTGCATTCTATACCCAGAAATGCGAGTTCAATTATTCTTTATTATCCCAATCAAGCTCACCTCTCTACTTTTTTGGACCTTTCTCCTGCACCTTATTTTTGCCCTGACCCAACAGGCCTATTCTGAGCTCATAGCCTATGTGGCAACCCTCGTATACACCTATTTCTACTGTCTATTCTCTTGGAGGCAAAAAACCCCTTTCGCTAAGCTTCACGGCTTTGAAGAAAAAACCCTCCTTTTTCTTGGCAAATTCTCAAAAACCTTCGAAAAAGGCGCACCCCTTACAAACTCAAAGATTTACGACTTTAAGACAGGTAAAGCCATCATTAGCGATGAGGCCTTCTTCCATGCAGCTATGGCAAAAATTACTTTGAAAGGCAAAAAAAGCCTCACCGTCCGAGAAAGACTGCGTCTTTGGAAAATCTCTAGAAAAATGCAGAAACAAAATAGTATCTAATTGCTGCTCAGCAATACATTTTCAATTTATTTTTTACACACTCTTATTTCTTTAAAAAAGAAACATTATAATAAATAATTTAATTAATAAAAACACAGCAAAACAATTGAT
>JABEVM010000201.1 GCA_013041585.1 Chlamydiota bacterium | reverse complement strand
AATATGAATAATGACAAAATGAAACCTGAGCAAAAAAAGGGTTTACCAGGGGGCTTTTTAATTTTTCTATTGGCTCTCGTATTCCTTATTTTAACTGTGCAAAGCCTTTCAACAGACAAGACAGCCAAAGTTTCCTTCAGCCATCAAGCTGAACATCTGGTTAACTTGGACTTAATCCAACCAGAAGAGAGCCGAAAAATTTCTCTCAATGACAATCTAGTCACTTTTAGTGGTAGATTCAGAGATAAACTCTCAGAAGAGTCAAAAGCTAGATATCGCTATTTGGAACTTCTAGAGCAGAGCCATGAGCTCCAAGAAGACAAGCAGCGTCTTTCAGAGAGTTTAGTCACCCTCAAGCAGAACGTTCTCGAATCTACAGATTTATTCTTGCACTTAAGTGGCATCCCTATCCCTAAAAATGGATATCGCGTTGTGGACCCAGTCTACGACACATCAGAAAGAGATAATGCCATCATAGTCTATTCATTATCTCCTAAAGAAATTGTAAGTGTTCCGCAGCTCCAGAAAATGGCAGGATCAGTTTCTAGCACAGATCAGCAGCAGATGAATACACTCAGCAAAGACCTCTTATTCGTTTTACAGGGCTTCCGCTCTTCTGCTTTAGGAATTGGAAATCAAACGATCAAAGAACAGTTGAAAACACTTGAGCAAAAAGTAAGTGAAGCAAGTGCTTCTACAACTTTATCCGGTGAAGAGAAAAATGCAGTTTATAAGCAGACTATTTCAGAACTTGATGGGATCATAGCTGAGTTAAATAGCGAAAAACAAGACGTTCGTTTACTTTCTCTGCGCTCTGTACGAAATTACACTGCAGATCTGCAACAGTACAATTATATTACTGATGAAATGGAGAAAAATACTGTCCAGCTTGAAAAAGCAAGACAACTCGTATCTCAGGTAATCTGGTTTTTCAATGGGAAAGAAGACTCTACTAGAGCACTAGAAAAAGAAGATCCTGAAGTATATAACCACTGGTTTGTACAAGCAAAACAAGAGTGGGAAAACTTTGCAGCAAATAAAGGCGGAGCTTTTAGAGCGCCTGATCAACCTCGCAATACAGTCCTTGATAAAACTTTTAAAAGTGAAGAGCCTTCCCCTAATTATTTTAGCTACCTCCTCACTCTTTTACCCGTAATCCTTGTCATCGTATTACTCTACTTTGTTTTTTCTAGACAAATGAAGGGAATGGGCGGCGGAGCGATGAATTTTGGAAAATCGCCTGCTAAGCTCATGACAAAAGAGCAGAATAAAATCACTTTTAAAGATGTTGCAGGATGTGATGAAGCGAAAGAAGAACTGCAAGAAATTGTCGATTTTCTAAAAGATCCTTCCAAATTTACAGCTCTTGGAGCTCGTATTCCAAAAGGAGTGCTCTGCATTGGAGCTCCTGGTACAGGAAAGACTTTAATTGCGAAAGCAGTCGCTGGAGAAGCAGATAGACCTTTCTTCTCCATTTCCGGATCTGACTTTGTGGAAATGTTTGTAGGGGTGGGTGCAAGCCGTATACGCGACATGTTCGACCAAGCTAAGAAGAACGCCCCTTGCATTATTTTCATGGATGAAATCGACGCTGTAGGCCGTCACAGAGGTGCTGGCATAGGCGGCGGACATGATGAAAGAGAGCAGACACTAAACCAGCTCTTAGTTGAGATGGACGGTTTTGACACAAGTGAAGGGGTGATCCTCATCGCAGCTACAAACAGACCTGATGTTCTTGATAAAGCGCTCCTGCGTCCAGGAAGATTTGATCGCCGTATCGTGATCGATCTACCAGATATTAAAGGGCGATATGAAATTTTGAAGGTCCATGCACGTAAGATTAAACTCGATTCTAGCGTTGAGCTGATGAACATTGCTAGAAATACACCTGGAGCTTCAGGTGCTGATCTTGCCAACATTTTAAATGAAGCAGCTCTTTTAGCAGCGAGAAAGGGGAGAAAGGCGGTTACAGCTCAGGATGCTATGGAATCATGCGATAAGGTTCGCTATGGAAAAGAAAGACGCAGCTTAGAAATCGATCAAAATGAGAAGAAGACAACAGCGTACCACGAATCAGGCCATGCTATCATTGCTCTACTTGTTAAATACGCTGATCCGGTTGAAAAAGTAACGATCATCCCAAGAGGTCTTTCTTTAGGGGCTACCCATTTTATGCCTAAGAAAAACCGTTTGAGCTACTGGAAAAGAGAACTGATGGATCAACTCGCTGTTCTTATGGGCGGAAGAGTTGCAGAAGAGATCTTTGTTCATGATATCTCAAGTGGCGCGCAAATGGACATTTCCCAAGCTACAAAATTAGTTCGTAGCATGGTATGCGAATGGGGTATGACAGATGCTTTAGGAACAGTTGCCTACGATGAGCGCAGTGAAAGCGGGCAGTACCTCGGCATGGGAAACTACCATGAGAAAAATTACTCTCAAGATACAGCTAAGTTTATTGATGGAGAAGTTCGTAAACTTTTAGATGAGGCACTTGTAAGAGCTAGAGATATCATCAACACGAACAAAGATAAAGTAGAGCTGATGACAGAAATGCTCATGGAGTTTGAAACTCTTGATAGAGACGATGTGCTCGATATCATCAACGGTAATTGGGATATCAATAAAAAAAGAGAGCGCTTAAAGCTTTATGAAGATTTGCAGAAAAAAGTCCCGCCTCCACCACCAGCACCTACGCAGGCTAGAGATTTTCCAAGTTCTGCAAGTGACACCCCTTCTCCTCAGCCTTTATAGCTGAGGTGAAGGAAGAGAAAAGTAGCTCACCTTGTGCTACTTTTCTGCTTGCGTTTTTTTATTTTGCATATGCTGCATACACATCATTGCGATACTGAGAATCACGCGGTTAGACTGCTCCTTATTTCCCATAGACATCGCTAAGATCATTTTAGCAACGTTTGCATACTTTGCATTTGCCTCACTTACACCCTTAGGAAGATATCCATAGCGGTTCAAAAGCCCGAGGCTCAAAATTGCTAAGCTCGCAGCCCCTGTTCGACGTTTACCCATATAGATAAGAGACACAGCTGCAGCGATTGCAACACCTTGGCTTATCTCTCCACTATGGTTACTTAAGAAACGCGTTACAGTACGAACTCTTGGGCTTCCTACTTCCATATGGTTGCATACTGCTACCACGGCAGGTGTTAAAACTAGAGCTGCTTTTACTGGAGTTGGTATCTTTCCTCGATTCGCTAAGCTCATTGCTTGCTGAACAGATGCAAGAGCTGTATAGGCTTGGAGCATCTGATAGAAAGCTTTTTGCGCAACTAAGGTACTTGGAGCTTTTCCTCCAGAGTCTTCTATTTCACAGATATCTCTTTGGACTATCACCTCTGCATCGCCAACTGTCGTCATATCAAGAGCGTCTATTGCTCCAGCTATGAATGAATCAGGTACTCTTGGAACAACTTGTGACGCAGGATTTTCAGCAGAAGCAGGCTCAGCTACCATAGTAGAATCTACTTTTGCATTTGCCAAAGTGGAAGCTGCCATGCTGGTTACATTGTCTCTATTGTTCCATAGCATATAGGCGCCAACTCCCATTGACGCTTTTATCATAATATCTTTGACCCCTTCTTGTTTCAAAATCGCTACGGCTACAAAAGCCATAGAGACCCCTCCTGCAACAAAGTGACCGAAAAACAAAAGTGCTACTGTAGAGACAGAGCTCGATACAATGTAGAATTTTTCTGAATTTGTACTTACAAGCTCTTTTACGTAAGTGGAGCCTTGTTTGGTTAATTCATATTTTTCTCCCACACTTGCCGCCATGACAATCAGAGGAGGCACAAAAGAGATTACACGAAATTGAAGAGGCATTGCGGCTTCAGCAGTTGCAAACATTGCTTTTTCAGTAATTGCTGTTGCACCTGCGGAGATAGCGCAATTTGATACGACTACTGCGATGTTGTCTTTAAAGACTTCGCAGAATGCGCCTACAAGTAAACTTCCGACTGTTGAACTAGACATTTTTACCCCTGTCTATTTACATAGACTAATTATTAGTATTTAATATTTTTGTTATTATGAATAAAAAATTTATCATTATATAATTAAAAATACAATATAAATATGAATTATTAGATGTTTAAAATTATTAATATTT
>JABEVM010000026.1 GCA_013041585.1 Chlamydiota bacterium | reverse complement strand
TTCTAGAAGAGTGAAAAAAATAGTACAAAACAAAAAATTTTTTAAACCAAGTACAAATTTTTAGAAAAGTTAACTCCCCCACTAGATACTAGATGACTGGAAGCCATTTTTAGGGTACATTTTCTAAAAAAACAGCCGGCCTTTCAATGGAAAACCTGATAAAAATTCTAAAGCAGTTTGAGATGGAAGACTACCCTACCCATTCGAGGATCCATCCTTTACATAGCTTTTCATCCCCCTCTTGCAACGTTTATGTAAAACGAGAGGATGAACTCGGGTTTTTATCCAGTGGAAGTAAAATGAGAAAATACCTCTCTTTAGTCCCCTACCTAAAAATGAACGGGTATAAAGAGGCTGTTCTAATTGGAGGCCCTTATTCCAATAACATCCTGATTTTATCTCAGCTGCTTTTGCAAAACCTAATTACCCCCACACTTTTTCTGCAAGCCCCCCCTCCAGAAAAAATAGAAGGAAATTATCTTTGGACTTCTCTCTGCAACTCTACAAAGCATATTCACTGGATAGGAAAAGAGGAGTGGGTAGATGTGGAAACACTTGCAAATGAGTATATACGAAGAAATCCTTCAAAGAAGATCGCCCTCATTCCAGAGGGAGCAAGCTGCAGAGAATCTCTTCCAGGGCTTGTAACACTTGCCCTAGATATTATTGAGAATGAAAAAAAACTGCCTGAGCCTTTTTCTCATGTTTTCATAGATTCTGGAACAGGGATGACTGCGCTTTCTCTTGTTTTGGCATTTGCCTATCTTGAGAAGAAAACCTCTATCCATATCGTACAAATGGCGGGAAATAAGCAAGAATTGGAACAAAAACTCCTCGAATATAAGCAGTACTTTGAAGAGATGATAGAAGGTAGCCTATCTGCTTCCTTGCCCTATATCTATCGCCCTTCAACCGCACGCTCTTTTGGATCTTGGAATCAAACCATATTACAAGAAGTAAAAAATGTAGCTCAGCAAGAAGGTATCCTTACTGATCCAATCTATAGCGCGAAACTCATTTTTGAAAGTCGAAAGATCATTATGGAAAAGAAGCTATCTGGAAACATCCTTCTTATTCATTCAGGAGGAAGTTTTACTCTTTCTGGGTTTCAAACCCAGTTCGCTCATTTACTTCAAAAGGGATTGTAAGAGGCTGCTCCACTCTTTTTCTTTGAAGCCAACAAGCCCGCCTTTTTTTGTAAGAAGAAAGGGACGCTTTACAAGCATCCCTTCTCTAGAAAGGAGTATTAATTTTTCGTCTTGTGACATAGACATAAGCTTATCTTTAAGGTTCATCTCTTTGTAGAGTAGTCCTGATGTGTTAAAAAGCTTTTTCACATCGCCTTTAACAAATTCTAGCATAGAAGAAAGCTCCAAGAGTGTTGGAGCTTTCTCTTTTAAAGAAACTTTCTTATATCCAATGTTGTGGACTTTTAGAAATTCCACCCCTTTTTTGCAAGTTGTGCAGTGATCGATCACATATAGGGTGGAATCCATATTAGTTCACTTTAACCAGTTCGATTTCGAAGACTAAAGCCACGTTAGGTCCAATGTGGTTTCCAAAGCCCGCTTCGCCATAAGCTAAATAGGAAGGAATGAAAAGTTCCCACTTGTCCCCTTCTTTCATAAGCTGGAGAGCTTCTGACCAACCTGGGATCACGCGGTTTACAAAAAATTGGTAAGGTTGACCTCTTTCATAAGAGCTATCGAACACTCTTCCATCAATAAAGCTTCCTTTGTAATGCGCTGTAACAGCGTCAAAAGGTTTTGGCGTTGCGCCGCTACCTGAAGAGAGAACTTTGTATTGAAGACCGCTTGATAAAGTCATTACACCTGATTGTTTTTTATTTTGGGCTAAAAACTCTTCGCCACTTTTTTTATTATCAGCTGAAAGCCTTGCTAAAAACTCTCTTTGCTGCATTTCAATCTGTGTACGTAGTGCTTGCATGATCTGCATGACTTCGTCTTCTTTTAGCTTTGGATCGCTATCAGAAACTGCATCTTGAAAACCTTGCAATAGTAGAGGCAGGTCGATATCCGAAAACTGCATCTTTAAATTTTTCCCTGTTTCCAGTCCAATACAGTAGCTCACTTTTTCTTTCGTTGAATCCATATAGTTTTCCTCCATGCAAAATAATAGCCTACGATATCTTCTAAGAGTAAAAAAGGCAAAATTATATTTCTATTTTTTTTAAAAAATATTTAAATCACTATTTGTTAATATGTTATGATCAAAGATTAACTGCTCTTGGAAAAAAATTTTGTATAGGGTATAATTTCACATAAAAAAATTATGATATCTATAGCCAAGCAAGACAGTGAACTATTAGACCTTCTTACAGCTATGCATCCGGATAGCTCCAAGACCACTTTGCGCTCTTGGATCCAGCAAAAACGCGTGCTGGTGGATGGCGAAGTTGTAATAATAGCCAAACAAAAAGTTTTACAGGGTCAAAAAGTCGAAGTAAGCAAGAAGACTTTGCTTATCGAAGACGATGTAGAAATCCTCTTTGAAGATAGATTCATAGCTGTCATTAATAAACCTGCTGGACTCCTTAGCGTTGCAACTGCTTTTGATACCTATCATACAGCTCATAATATGCTCAAAAAAAGGAATCCTGGAAAAGTTATCTATCCTGTACACCGTTTGGATCGAGAAACTTCAGGAGTTATGGTCTTCGCCTATTCTTCAGCTGCAAGAGACCATTTTAAAAAACTTTTCCACGCCCATGATATTGAAAGAAAATATGTAGCTATTGTCGAAAATATTGTGAAAGAGCCTGAAGGAACATGGAAGAGTTATCTTGTCGAAGATCCAACTTACCATGTAGCAAGCCGAAAAACACCCGAAGGCGAAGCAAAACTTGCGATTACACATTATAAGGTCCTTTCCCAGAAAAAACAGACAACACTTATTGAGCTTACTTTAGAAACAGGACGGAAAAATCAAATTCGCGTACATTGTCAAGAAAATGGCCACCCGATCATCGGTGATAAGAAATATGAGGCTCTTACAGATCCTATTCAAAGACTCGGACTCCATGCGCTGCATTTAGGTTTTATCCATCCTTTCACGAAAAAAATGATGCGCTTTACAAAGACACTACCCCTCTCTTTTCAAAACTTTCTGAAATAAGGAGCACCTTATGTTCCGTTTTCTTCCTATTATCTTAGCAAGCAACCTACTCTCTACTACACATGAACCTACAAAAACAGATATTCTTTTTGTTTTGGAGCATCCAGGAGAAACAAAGGACCTTCTGCTTGTTACAGAAGAGCTAAAGAGATCCGGAAGAAATTTTTCTATTCTTGCTCTCGGAACCGCAAAAACCCTTGTAGACCCATCTGTATATAAAAAAGAGATAATCCCCTATGACACTGCAGAAATTATTGCGAGTAAAATATCTCCAAAAATTCTCATTACAGGCGTGGCAACAGAAAAGCAAAAAGAGTTTTTAAACCGTTTCGAAAACACGGAAACTACAACCTACGCTTATTGGGATAATCCAGAGCCGAATGGCTCTGTAGCGTATTTCACAGAGGCTCTCAAAACAGAAAAAGCTGCCAAATATGTGCTGCTCCCTTCTCAGTATGTAGCAGATTCTCCAGAATTTGCAGACCGTCCTACATCTACAAAACTCGTTGTCGGGAAACCGACGTTAGAAGAATTTCAAAAAACGGTAGAAAACATAGACCAAGAAGAAATTTTAGGTCGTTTGAAATCCATTACAAAAGACTCCCCTATCCTCGTCTTTAGCGGTACATATGGAAAGGAATATGAAAAAGCATTTGCTCTTTTTATCAACTGCATTAACAAGGCCTATTGGGATACACAGAAAAAGCAGGTGATTTTCCAAATTCACCCAAGTAGTGATGGAAAGTTTGAGAAAGAGTACTGTGAAAAACATCTTGGGGCCAATGTAGATTACATTATCTCTACAAGAGATGTTTCTCAAAAGCTTTCGATAGAAGAAGCGATTGCGATCAGCGATCTATTTATCACATACAACTCCTCTAGCAACTTTCAAGCTGCAATCTGTGGAAGAAAAATTGCGAATGTGATCCCCGATGGAGATCCCTACACAACAAGCTTGCTTACCCTAGATATTTCCATGAAGATCTCTTCTCCAGAGAGTCTAGTAGATTCTATACAAAGCATGCGAACACTTGAAGTCGATAGCATCTATAGATACATGGGCATCCCCAAAAACAGCGTCCAGCTAATTATCCAAGCAATTGATCAAGGACTAAAGAATAACTGATACCCTAGCGCAGCAAGTGCTCCCCCTGCAAAGGGTCCAAGTATTGGCACCCAAGCGTACGTAATATCAAAAGACCTTCTTCTTGATACAGGAAGGAAATAATACATAATTCGTGGTCCTAAATCTCTCGCTGGATTGATTGCATAGCCGGTAGGTCCGCCAAGAGAGAGTCCGATTACAAAGACTAAAATCCCAACTAAATAAGGAACCATCCCCCCAGTTACCTGATTATGTGGGTCCATAATCGCCAGTACCCCAAACACCAAAACAAATGTGGCGATGCATTCGGTAACGAAATTCCAAAATAGGTTTCGTATGGCAGGCTTTGTTGCAAAACAGGAAAATTTGGCTTCCATATTTTCTGTGACTTTCCAATGAGGATAATAGGTAAGCCAAACAAGTACTGCCCCTAGCATTGCGCCGAGTAGCTGGGCAAAACAATAGAGTGGAACTGTAGACCAAGGGCTTTTCCCAGCAATAGCAAGAGCGAGTGTTATCGCGGGGTTAATGTGAGCTCCGCTCACCCAGCCCGCGATATAAGCAGCTATTGCCACAGCAAACCCCCATCCCGCAGTGATTACAATCCATCCCGAGGCGTGCCCTTTACTCCCTTTTAACAAGACGTTGGCTACAGCCCCGTTCTCACGCCGGATAAGGATCATCGTACCAATCAGCTCTCCCCAAAAAATTTCCATAACATCACCTTTTGTTATCCCACGCTAAATA
>JABEVM010000200.1 GCA_013041585.1 Chlamydiota bacterium | reverse complement strand
TACTTTCTTCTTTCATCTTGGAAGCAAGAGCAATTCCGAATGTCAAAATACCCATTTTTCCCATAAACATGAGAAGAGCGATGAGAATTTTACCTACCTCGGTCAAACTGGAGGTAATTCCCATGCTTAAGCCGACGGTTCCAAGAGCAGAGGCTGCTTCGAATACGAGGGGGAGAAGCGGTTTACTTTCCACAATAACAAGGAAAAATACCGATATGGTCATCACAAGAATATAATAGGAAAAAATTGCTGTTGCAAGCTGAAGTCTTTTATCCGGAATTTCTCGTTTCCAAAAGCTAACATGATTTTGTCCTTTAAGGGTACTTTTTACAAGTCCCACAAGAGCTACGAATGTTGTGCTTTTAAGACCCCCGCCCGTTCCTGATGGCGAGGCGCCAAAGACCATGAGAAAGATGAGCAGTATGATGGTGGCCACACTTAAACCACCGATATCCAAAGTATTAAAACCAACTGTTGTACTAGCCGTCATGACTTGGAAAAATGCCGTGATCACCTTATGGTAGATAGAACCTTCTGAAAAGACGTTTTCTGTGAGCAAGAATAGGAAAGAACCTAAAATGAGAAACCAAAAAGTGACGAATAGAATCACTTTGGTGGTAAAGGTTAAATATTCTTTTTTTCCTGTAATTTTTTTATAAAAGTCCAGCCATGAAATAAAACCTATAGCTCCTAAAATACTTAAAGTGGAAAAAACGAGATTGATGCCAAGATTATCCTGGAAGCCCATAAGACTATCTGGAAATAAGCTAAATCCTGCAGTACAAAAGGCAGAGATACTATGAAAGATCCCGTACCAAATAAAATTTTCGATTCCATTATTCATAAAGAGATAACTTAGAACAGCGGCTCCTATGAGCTCACAAACAAATGTGAAAATGATTACATGGAATATGAATTCGGAAATGACAAAATTCCTAGGAAGGGAAAATGCAGTAGAAGTGATCATTTGTCTAAAGAGGGATAGTTTTCGTGTGGTTGCTAAGACAATAAAAGTATTGAATGTCATGTAGCCGATCCCACCCGCTTGTATCAGCAGAAGAATGACAATTTGCCCAATCATGGAATATTCTTTTCCTACATCGACTGTGGTAAGCCCTGTTGTAGATAAGGCTGACATTGCGATGAAGAAATTGTCTAAAAGAGAGACTCCTAAGTTTTGGCATATAGGGAGGAGTAGGACTAACCAACCTACTAAAACGTGGGAGAGATAACCAATTAGGATCATTTTGGCAGGGTGAATTCTAGAGAAAACTTTGATTGCGTTTTTGATCATGTACGGATAATTCGCTATCTTTTGATTTTCAAACTCGTTTCATATAGTAGTTAACATGTACTTCGTGTATTAAGTCAAATCTCAACTATTTTTTTTCGCATTTCTTATCCACATCATAGCTGACTGTAAGAGCTATATAGGTGATATAAGCTGCTATGGGAATCAACGAGGCGAGTGTGGACACGAATTTATTCCTGGAGGCGAAAGCCACTCCATTAAGTAAGTTTGTAAGAGCTTCTTTTCCCATTGGCAAGGCAATGGATCCGGCAAAAGCCGGCAGAGCAAATTTATACGCGCAATTTGTTTCAACAGACAGACGATAGAAGAGAGATCCTCCAAAACATAGGGAGGTGTTTACTGGAGCTGAATAGGGAAGAGCTTTATGGAAGGCTGCCATAGATGCTGCGCGGAACACATGATTTGCAAGGAGCACGGCTTTGTAAAGGTTTGGATGGTTTTTGAGATAGGCATCCATCCCTACTGTTGGGCTTTGCAAAACATTGTACCTTGCAATGAATTCATGAAGACGTGTCGTAAGAGGCATTACCATTCCTTTTCATTTTTTTTGAGACGGAATTGTATGTAGTGAAAGGATTTGATGTAAATCGAAAAGACTTTGTAAAATCCCTATTCTTTCTGTGAAGTTGTAGAACCTTCATTCATCCTTCTAATAAACTCTCCATCGATTGCAAGAGGGATTTCTTCCTTAAAGTCGGCTTTGAATTTTTCAGCCGCGTCTTTTAGAGCTTTTCGAAGGGTAGGAAGAACAATGTATTCTAAGAAGAGATAGTCCTTCTCAGCCTCGAGGCTTTTGGAATCTGATTCATTTATCGCTGCGAGCTTCCTAATTATGTCTTCTTGCTGGCTTGTGTATTCTTCTAATAAAGCTCTGAGTTCAACGATGTAAGTGTGAGCGGCGGTTTGAGTTGCTTTCTTTTTTTCTAACTCCTTAATTTCTTCTATAAGCTTTCTGAGTTCTTCAATCTTTGGTGCTCCCTCTTCTGATTTAACCCATCCTGGCACGGAGGTTTTCTTTTGTTGGCAGAAAGTTTGTAGGTTAATTTGTTTTCTAGTCTTATCTTCGATTGCTAGTGCAATTTTTGAAGGGGTCCAATTATAGAATTCGCTCATTGCATCGTTAAGGAGTTGAATGGACTTGCGAGGATCGGCTCGATCTTTGTAACGAGGATCCGCAGCAGTTATTTTCATAATTTCCTCGTATGCGCTACGCTCCGGAATAAGGGTAGAAGGTTGTCTCTCTAAAACGGCTAGTACATCATCCCTTTCTAGAGGAGGAAGATCTATCTTTTTCACACGTTCTTTAAAAGCGTCATTTTGTTCAATGTGCGTCTGATATTCTTTCTTTGTCGTAGCAAACACACAAAGGATCTTTCTTTGTATGAATACTGTTTTCATTTCCTCAAGTAAGCTAGCACCTGTTTGCTGATTAGTCACAGCTAAAGAGTGGGCTTCGTCTATAAAAAGAATGAGATCTCCTTCAAATCCATTAAGTTGATTACATGCCATTTCAATGCGAGAGGTATAGCCATCTTGATCCCATGTACCAGGATTCAGAAAAACAGTAGCGTTTACGGAATAAACGGTTTTTCTTTTAAGGTTCGGAGCATCCGTTAGAATCGTCAGAGCAAAGCTTTCCATGAGTTGTGTTTTTCCAACGCCTGGATCTGCAACTAGGAAAACCATACGAGGGGGTTGCCCTGGAGCGGGGCTTAAAGAAGTAATAATAGTTCGTGTAACCTCGTCTCTTCCAATTGCTTTTTGTAATTTACCCTCTCTTGCGTCGAGGGTCAAATTGCGAAAATTTTTTTTATCAAGTTCTGGTACGCCAATGTGGAAGTGATTGTACAGACGATAAGCAGCAAACGCAGCTCCTAAAACCCCCAAAGCTGCTAAAGATACTTTCCAGCTGGTCTCAAGGTATTCATAAGCGATATGCTTGAGCCATTTTGAATCAGATATAATAGAGCGGAGAAAAGAGATCTGTCCTTGCGCTTCCCAATTGTTTTTTGGAGGCTTATCAATGTTAATGCTATATGACCATGCCAAGGTCATAGCAAGATAGTTGATCACTTTATATACTGAACCCAGCCTATGAGACCAATCAGCCATAGAGAAAGAAGGAAGCTGTATGGAGTTTTCGCGTATTTTTGGGCGTATGAAGAGAGTTTCACTTTTAGCAAGAGAGAGCACATCGGTAACATCTGTGATTTTTTGCATCACTTCTAGAGAAACAATTTTCCTAGATGTCTGAATCAACTTTTTCATTTCAGAAATGGAGGGAACTACGATGGCTGCAGAGAGGATGTTACTAGCAGATTCTTTCGGTGCAGCTGATAACTTTTTTTGAACAGCCTCCATTAGTCCTTTGTTTTGGCCATTTGTTACAAGAGAGAGGGCTTTTCGAAAAAGGGGAATAGAGCTCTCCTCACCGACTTTCATTTGCTCTACTTCAGAAAGGGTTTTAGGGACTTCGGGATTTCCCCAAATTGATTGGGTCGCCTGACGTCGTAAAGACAAGTAAGTATCATATGC
>JABEVM010000199.1 GCA_013041585.1 Chlamydiota bacterium | reverse complement strand
TTTTTAAGCTTACCTAGAACTCGTAAGCCAACAGTTATCCGTCTAAGCCCTCAAAAATGAGATCTCATCCACTCTTTGGTGTTCGGCTGCTCGTTTTTTCTTTTAGTGTTTGTACCAAAGGTATGAAATCTCTAAAACTTCTCAGTACAATCACATTGAGAACATCCTCTTTTCCCTAGAAAAGTAAAGAAACAATCTTGTCATAATTTAATTTGAAGAATAAAGTATGAGTTGCCTTGCTAAGATGTCTTTTCATCAATTGCGTTGAAAACGATATATGATTTTAGCAAGCTTGATTTCATCAATTTTTTTATAGAGGTAAACTATGAAAACACTTTTGATAATAGGAGCTCTGTGTATTGCATCTCTTTCCATTCCCGCTTTTTCCTCCTCATCTAAGCCTAAATGCGAAAGAGGCCCAAATACTTGCTCAAAATGTAACTACCCGACTCAAAAATGTAAGTGTTAGTATGCTTTCAATACCCTATTCCTCTAAGGGACATAGGGTATCATTCAATCTCTTATCAATGGAGAATAGTTTGAACGTGTACGTTTTTTCTGATATAACCAGAAAAACGTGACAGGAAGGATCATAAGGCTAAAGCCTCCAACAATCATCAAAACATAAGTTATTTTATTCTCAATTACCATATTAGAGGGCAGCTGAAACCCGATAATTATCGTTATCGCGCACGCACACAAACCTGCAAGGCAGGAAATAGTTCGCACCCCATGAGGAATTCTGTAACTTTTTTCAGGTCTTTTTAATTTCAAGGCCGCAAGAAATAGTAAAATATACATCAGCATGTATAGACCCGTACTAAGAGACATTAAAAACCAGTAGTAAGTATTCACATTTGGCACAAATTGCAGAAAAAAGGAAAACGTTGACACTAGTATTGCCTGTAAGACCAGGATTCTAAATGGAACGCCGTGCTTATTTTTAACTGAAAAGAAAGAAGGGAGAAAACCAAACTCTGCAACTTGTAAAAGCCCTTTTGCAGGGGAGAGCAGCCAATTCACAGACCCCCCTGTACTGCCGATAACGATCAATAAAGCGAGCACGGGAATTAAATACGGCATATGAAAAGCGGTCAAAAAAGTTGTAAAAGTTTGCATAATACCATCGACAAAGTGTATGTCCTGCTTGGGAAGAACGATTGCGACTGCAAGAGAACCTAAAATCAGAGTCCCTAAAAGAATCAATACGGAATAACCGATAGCTTTAGGAAAATTTTTCTGAGGGTTTTCAATATCACTTACATGAACTCCGGCAAGCTCCATACCTAAAAAAGAAGCCATAATTGTCACTATAGCTCCACAGTTGTCTAAAAGATCAAAAGAAGGAAGCAAATCATTCCAAGAAAAAGCGACAGCAACCGAGTTAGAAGAAAAGACCCACCATGCTCCCAACGCAATCAAAAGACACATAGGCAGCAGGGTTCCTATCATTCCACAAAAAGAATTCATACGAACCGATACTTTAATCCCCTTCAAGTTTAAAAAAGTAAGACTCCAGAAAATGGCCAAGGAAGCAATTAACAGAAAATTTTTGTTATAAGCCAAAGATGGAGAAATTAGGTGAGTTGCTGTACCAGCAATGAAAAGAAGCATTGTTGGATACCAAACCATCGTATTAATCCATTGCAGCCACACAGCTAATAAACCGGTTCGATCTCCGAATGCATGACGTACCCAATGAAATATGCCTCCTTGTTCCGGAAAACGAGATGAAAACTCTGCGGAAATAAAAGCTACAGGGATCAAAAAAACAATCGAGGAGAGTAGGTAAAGAAATATTAGAGAACTGCCAAAAAATGCAGTTGTCGGCAAAGTTCTAATGCTGTCAATGGCCGCTACAATAAGTAGGATAAGAGGGAAAAGTGAAATCTTGTTGTTCATATGGTGTTATTCTCTGAAGTTAATGCTCTTAAAATTTGCATCTTTTATTTTCAGTACATTATACTAAAAACATTGTTTAAAAGTTACATAAGGCTTGAAAGGCTTTCATAAGTAGCCTGATTTTCCTATTCTGTTCCATGTAATGCCTTTCATAATTTATCCTTTTCTCATTTGATTTCTATATCCTCAATTTCAGAGTTTTCAGGAGGAGAATATTTAACACCAGTGAATGATTGCACCACAAATAACATCACTGTAAGAAACCCAACGGACATGCAAATAGTAAATAACATTCTTACAGAGAGGGGATCATTTTTGAAAAAAAGACGGGAAAATCCAAGACAAATTAAAAGAGAAATCCAAGGGTTTTTTATAATTTTGCTAGGAGAAGTTTGTGAACCGAAAAAAATTAGTAAAGGAACAAAAGCGGCAACAAGCAATTTCAATGGCGAAGTTGACTGCACTTCTTTAAAAGAAGTTAAAAATGAACTAATCCCTTCTCCCAACTCTTCAAACGCTTTGATGTAAATCACTAGGGCTAGCCATACAGACCATACTAATAGTCTGACAAGCCACTTCTTTGTTCTTTTAAGCGGTTTTTCACTTTTACTAACTTGTTTATCTATGAAGTCCATATGTTCTCCCTTTAATTTTAGCC
>JABEVM010000025.1 GCA_013041585.1 Chlamydiota bacterium | reverse complement strand
GAATTGCCGATGCCATAACAAAAACTAACCAAGACGCGGAGAAAGCAGTAAAGTTTAAAAGTAATTTATAAATTAATAAGGAGGCAGTGCAATGCAAAGAGAAAATTTACTCGACGCAGGTCAGATCGTCAAGACCATCCTAACGCAGCCCCTCTCCGTCCCGGATGCTTCGCAAGACATTTCTCTACTCAGTGCAGCGCTCAATTTTGATAATCAAGATGCTTCTTCCTCCGATTTATCAAAAATTTTACATCAATTTCTTGCGTATCCAGAGCCAACTCATAGTCTGTTAATTGAGCTTCAAATTATTTCTGAGGATTTACGAAGAAAGTAAATATTCGTTTTGCAAAACTTTTCTAGAAAATCCAAGAAACCCGCTGGCTCAAACCTATCAAACTTGGCTAATAAAGATCCTTTCTCTGAACCCGAATAAATTTACGCAGCTAAGTAAGAGGGTCCTCGGAAAACTTCCCACCTAAAGTTAGTAACCCATGTTCCAAGCTGACAGTTAGAGCATCTACTTCGATCTTCTTTTCAAATCCATGAAAATACATAAGTCTTTTATCACTTATATTCATCGGGGCAAAACCGCGATTAAAACCTAATACAATCAGTTTAGTGCCACTACAAATAACCGCTATATCACTTTGGATACAACCTGGAGTGTAAATAGCAAGCCCAAATTCTTTATCCGACTCTGTTATATCTCGGGGCTCAAACTTGTCGAAATCCACTTTATTTTTGCTTACTTCAGTATTTCGAACAGGCCACTGAGACTCATTAAGCTGATACGTAAAGCCGTCATTAAAAGAAAATTTAGCTTGCATTTGCTCATAATGATCTTTGAAATCTGAACGCATGAACGAATTTTCTCCAAAAAGATAAACTCGAGCATTCTCTCTATCAAATTCAATAAAATCCACTGTAGGCCGGCTTTCAAAAGCTAACAGAAATTTCTCCTCTTCCGGAACATCAACACAAGATCCATACGATAAAGCTTGGGTAGGTCCAAATGTAGTCAGGGCAAACAGATTAGATTTCAAAACGGCTTGGAAATCAGTCTGACTGTATTTTTGCTGAGCAATTGAAAATTCAACGACTCTTCCATCGATTCTATAGGTGATTACATCACCATCCTGAGCATTCTTAAAAAGAGTAGAAGGCAGATTATAAATACTTGCCCGCTCCGTAGCTGTTTCTACTACACCTATACTAACGTAAAAATCATCTTTACCTATGACTAATTCTCCCTGCGGTGTTTCCAAACGCTCTGAAAATCTTTCCGTTTTATCCATCCCAATCCACTTAGACTCCGAGCTCCTAATATAGGCTTCGAACTTTGCTACTGTTTTTACTTGTCCTGCATAAGGACTTTTGTCTTTCTCAGAAACAGGGTTAGATGAAGTCCTATCAGATGCCGTAAAAATATAAGATCTAAACTTAAAGCCAACCGCAAATAGAATTCCAAATGCGGCAATACAGGCTAATGCTTTTTTGTTTTCAGCCGCTTTAGGAGCCCAATTTTTTACTAAACCACTATTTTGATTAATAAAACCTATTACATCTTTTATAGGGGACATGTACGCCTCTTTTTTTATTATTTACAATTTTATACTTACTCAGAAAACTTTCCTTGCAAAGTGAGCAACCCCTTATTCAGATTTATAGACAAGCTGCCTTCCTTGATTGACTTAGGAAAACTCTGAAAATATCTATAATATTGATCCCCTCGTTTATTATAAGGAAAAATAGAAGGATTCGCTATCTCTCCTTTTGCTAATATGAGAAATTTATTTTCACAATAAATGACACCGAGCTCCTTAGTGCCTTTTTCACCAAATAAAGTGGTAAGGCAAAGAGTAAATTCTGCTTCGTCCTTGGTTAAGGAATGAAATTCAAACCTTCCATAATCAACGCATTTTTGAGCCGCGCCTCGAATAGGCTCGCCCTTGTTTGTAACTTGATAGGTAAAACCATCCAGAAAAGAAAATTTAGCTTTCATACTTTCAAAACTATCTTCGAGTTTGCTATCGCCATCTCGGAGATCATAGGAGCGAGTTTTTTCTCGATTCAATTCGATAAAATCAACAATTCCCTTTATTATCCTCCACTGCTTTTCTTCAAAAGCTAAGAGATACTTCTCATCTCTTGGAACATCTATACAATACTCATGAAGCATGGGCTTGAATCTTTCAGCTGTTTTAAGGGTAGTTTGCAACGTTAGAAAAACGGTAGTAAAATCCTCTTTTGTAAAGTTTTGTTGAGCAAGAGTAAGCTCTATAACTCTTCCATCTAATATATAATGAATTGTTTCGCCTTCTTTGACCCCATAAAAAAGAGTAGAAGGTACTTTGTGAGTTATGACCTGGATTTTGGAGCTACTGGAACTAGACTCTACAGTCGCTAAGTGAACGTAAAAATCCTTTTTATCAATAGAGATTTTTCCACCTTCTAACGTTGTAATCCTCTCGGAAAATCGATGCATTCTATCATTTCCGATGTAGCCCACATCGAACCAATCAGTTTTATATATATATCCTTGTACTTGTAGAGAGGAAAGTGTAGATGAGCTCATTTTTTGTCCTTAAAATAAAAGGGCGAAATACTACAAACTCAGTTTTAAAACTGCAACAATTTATTTAAATTAAAATAAAACTTAACTGTAATTTAAATTTAAGATCGCACTCCCAAAACAAGCTCTCTCATTCCATCACTCGCCCTTGTCATAACTGCATTCAGTTTTTTCTTTCATCTCACTTAGTTTCTTGTACCATTATTTCAAGCATCCTTCTCCGTCCAAGATGCTTTGTAGGGCAATTTCTTGAGCACCCACAGCCTTTTGATCGAACTTCAAATTATTTCTGAAGATTTACGTAGAAAATAAAGAAATATTTGTTTTACCGTTCCTCCCTAATTAAAAAATTTAGGGAGTACCCAATGACCCACGCTTTAGCCTCTGCAGGCCCTTCACAACGACCTCTTCACCACGTTTCCCCAAGCCAAACCCTTTATGTAGGCAATGAAAAGATCTTAGGAGCTCTTATCGCCAATTTAGAAAATTGTAAAATCCCTATCAGCCTAGATCCCCTGTTGGAGAAGGCTAAGGATATAACTGTTTATGGCAGAGATTTTCGCGTGGCATTACCGAGCGGGACCCAAGTCATTCCCTACGGCCTCGACATGCCAAATTTCCAAGTAAAAACATATAGCTTACTGCCAGAGGCTTCTGATCATTGTATTACTTTATCAGGAGCTCTTTACGGAAAAGGTTTTCAAGCAAAAAACAGAATTCAAGCGATCCAATTTGCAAATGAACACAAAATCCCTTATGTAGAAGCTAGATCCTGCATCGAAGGTGGAAATTGTAGAATTGTTCCGGGATTAGATGGGGCTCCAAGGGCCATTATTGGAGTTCATAGCCTTGTTGCCAGCTTACTCGCATTAGAGCAGCAGCAATACTTCTCTTCACACCTCATGCAGTCTTACAAACAAACCCCTCCTCCTTCTGAGCATTCTTTTCGTATGGCAAGAAATAGTAAAATATATGAAAAAGAGTTTTTGCCCGTTTATGAAAGATATAATTCTATTAAAACCGCTATGGAAAGGATGCAATCTAGGTCGCAAGTTTTGAACTTGTTTTGCGATGAACATCTACTTTCTAATACTAGTTTTCTAGAGGACCTTAATCCGCAAGGCCCAGAAGAAGAGGCCCCTTTTTCAAGAAAAAGGAGCTTTTCTGAAATACAGTCAGATTCTGATGAGGGCCAAATATCCGAATTTCAACAACTCTTACACGAACACAGTTCTGCTCTCTTAAAAATTAGACGATCCCTTTCAAAATACACACAGCCCCTAACCGTCTATGACAAAGAAGATTTCCTTTCCCAAGCAGAAGAATGGCAAACAAAATTAGAAATAACTAAAGAGGTCATTACGAGTGAACTAGGCGTACAAAAAGAGCATTTAGCTATTGTGGACCAGGGGGAATTCCACATTGACATGGAGATATTTACAACAAAGAATGGCGTTGCATTCATTCATGATGAGCGCTCTTGTTTGTTTGCTTTGCAAGCTATTAGACGAGCAGTTGAGCTGCAAAGTCCCAATTCAGATCTTCTACAAGTAATTGAAAAATATGAAAACGCAAGTGTGGAAAGGGAAGAAGCTTGCACAAAACGGAATAAGCGTATTGTTGAAGCATTACAAAGTATAGGATGCTCAGTTAATCTTATTTCTGGGATATATAGGGCTGAAGGAGAGCCTACCTTGAATTTCATGAATGGGTTCTTTCTTGAAAGCGGAGGATCCGAGCATTTCATTACAAATGGAACACCCTATGATTTAGTAATTTTTGCCGATTACTTCGCAAAAGCCTTGCGAAGTAGCCACCCTGAACTTAAATCCTGTTTTGTTAACGATCAAAAATCTCCTGCGATTATGCAGGAATTTTTAGCTAGAAATGGAGGAATACGATGTATTACTTGGGAGGTCCTCAATACAAATCATCCAAGGAATGTAGATTTACGCCCTTACTCCTAAAACAAGTCCTCTTTTTCCATCACTTGCCCTAGTAAAATATATGACAAAAATCTATTTAGGGAATGGGAATACAAGCAAATCATCGGCCACTAAAGTGTGTGGGAAAATTTCCATAGCCTCTTTTTGGAACTCAGATAGATCTTGATATCTTGCAGAGTAGTGAGTCAGGATAAGTTGTTTGACCTCTGCTTTTTTGGCGATCTCAGCTGCTTGTTTTGCAGTTAAATGGTGATATTTTTCCGCAAGCTCTCGGTGCCTTTCTAAGTAGGTACTTTCACAGAGAAAGAGTTTTGCATTTTGGGCAAGTTTAACAGCTGATTCCGTATACCGCGTGTCGATGACAACAGCAAAAGCATCCCCTTTTCTAACGGAGGATACATCACTTATTTTGATCAGTTTTCCTTGAACTAAGACTTGTCCTTTTTCCCCTATCTCACGGACCATAGGACCTTTTATACCCAAAGAATCCAGCTTTTCTTTATCAAATTTGTATGAGTCAGGCTCAGTCACTCTCCAGCCGACATTATCCACGCCATGATCTAAAAAGCGCGCTTCAATCGTAAATTTCTCATCTTGATGTACTATCCCTTCACTCGATACGGGATGCTCAATGACATTCACATGATCATGATAGAGCGTTCCAAAACGTAAACGATCGAAATATACTTTGCCGCTTGCTGGATAGTAGCAGTGAACAGGATGAGTGATCTTATCTAAATTTAGGCGCATGAGCATAGAGCCAAGGCCTAGACAATGATCCCCATGGAAATGGCTGACAAAAATTCTTGTCACGCAAGTGGGAGCCACATTCGCAAAGATAAACTGTCTTTGCGTGCCTTCGCCTGGATCAAATAATAGACCCTCATCATTCCATCGCAGTAGGTAAGCTCCGTGATTTCTAAGCCTTGTTGGTTGCTGAGAGGATGACCCTAAAATCACTAAATCTCTAACACTCATTTTATTTCACCGAAAAGAAGGGGATTTTTGCAAGCAGCATGCCGGTTAAAGCACCGACTATATGTGCTGTATTTGCAATCTGAAGAGAAAGGTTCATTATAGAGAAAAATTCTAGAGAAAACAAAACAATTTGCAGTCCCAGCATGGCTCCAATAAAAACAAAAAGAAAATAGGTAGCCTCTTTAGGAAGTGGATACCCTTCCCATGGCGCTGCTTTCTGCCTGATCCAAATAAAACCTACCATCCCACAAACGACTCCAGAAATTCCTATAAAGAAGGGGCCGCCCAAAAAATATTGAGCTAGATTAGAAATAAACGCGATAATGACCATCATAATCGCCATACGGAGTTTTCCGAGGCGAAGCTCCATTTGTTTTCCTATAATCCAAAGCCAAGCCATGTTGAAAAGGATGTGCAAAAAGTCACTATGTAGAACAACTGGGGTAAAAAAGCGCCAATATTCGCCCTTACTAATTTTTTCAAAAAGAGGGGTCTGCTTCAAAACGTTTCGATCAAAACTCTTCCATTTTACAATGTCTTCATACACTCCCTTCCAATAGGGAATTTCTTGCGCTGCATGGAACCCATCTTGGACTTCTTTGGACATTTGCGAGAGTTCGTCCATGCTTTTAATCGAATACTCCTCAATGACCTTTTCCATCTCCTCAAATGCATGGGGATAATCAAAAAGTAAATTTCTTTGCAAAGAGGTTCTCCCAATTTCTAAGGATAAGAGCCCTTTTTCCTTAAAAACCTTTTCTTCCTTATTTGTATCCCATATAAACATGAGCACACAGAGCCAAACCAGAAAATAGGTTAAAAAAAAGGAGGATCTAGGCGTCCTTGGAAGATTTTGGATTTTCCAAGCCTTATCTATGGAACCTGGCAGTTTCAATGGGGGCAAAACAATTTTTGAAAATTTCTCATTCTGAGGTTCTTGCTGAAAAAGGGTAAAGTGCTGCAAAGCTTCTTCTATTTCATCCTCGTTCTCAATCCAAATCAAATATTCCACTTTAGAAGTGTCAGGATCTTTTGTAGATTCAAAATGGTTTGCAATCCCCTCTCGCGTGAGAAAGGCGCAAAAGATTTGAGCCTGTTTTTCGTCTGGAAGAGTTCCTATTAAGCGCATGTATCTTTAATTTTTTGAATAATCTGTGAAGTCGATAATCCGGGCACCAAAGAGACAATGTGAATTTTTCCGCCATTTGAGCGAACCACATCTGCCTCAATACAATTTTCTCCATATTCCGCGCCATTGACGTGAACATGGGGTTTAATTTTTTTAAGTAGCTCTATGGGATTTGTCTCATCAAACCATGTTACATAATCCACAAAACCCAAAGCGGTCATCATCTGCAAACGATATTCGAGTGGAATAATGGGCCGCAGAGGGCTTTTATATTGTTTAATAGAGCTATCGCTATTTAAAGCAACAAGAAGCACATCAGCTTGAAGAGAGGCTTCATAAATGATCTGCAAATGACCTGCATGTAGAAGATCAAAAGAACCATTCAATGTTGCAATCGTTTTCCCCGATGACTTGATTTTTTCCACCTCTTTTTCCAAGAGCTTAGGATCAATTCTCTTTTGCATACTAAATTTCTCAAATGTACTTGGTACAAAAGAACTATTTAGTTTTGAATGCGACATGAAATACCTCATCGTAATGATCCACAAAGTGCACTTGGATTCCCTTCTTTATATATTTAGGGAGCTCATCATAGTCGCGTTGGTTGTCTTTTGGGAAAATAAGCACTTTAGCACCAGATCGTCTGGAAGCGATGAGTTTTTCTTTGATCCCTCCCACTGCTAGAACTTTTCCTGTAAGCGTGATCTCTCCTGTCATACCTAAATCTTGCATAACAGGTTCATTACGAAGTAATGACAGAAGAGCTGTTACCATAGTGACACCAGCTGACGGACCATCTTTTGGAGTGGCTCCTTCTGGAATGTGGACGTGAACTTGCGTCTTTTCAAAGAAGGTCATACCAGGCGCATACTTATGTAGATTGCCGCTGAGATAGCTCCAAGCGATCTGCGAGGATTCTTTCATCACATCGCCTGCTTGACCAGTTAGTTTCATCTCGGTTTTTTCTGAAGCTACCTTAATCGCTTCTATATAGAGCGTAGCTCCTCCCATTGAGGTCCAAGCAAGCCCCATACAAACTCCCACAGGAGTAAATTGATAGAATCGATCTGTTGTAAAGATAGGTTTGCCTAAATAGTCTACCAAGTTGTCCTCGGAGATCTCATAAGACTTCTCTTTCTTAACACCTTTTTTCTTCTCGATTCCGCGCACCACTTTTACAGCAACTTTTCGCAAGATTTTTTTAATGTAATTCTCTAGGCTTCGCACTCCTGCTTCTCTGGCATATCCATTGATGATCTGCATTAAAGCTTCTTTTGTAAAAGTAATATCTTCCTTTTTCAGTCCCATGCTTTTACGATTTCTAGGGATAAGATACTTCTGCGCAATTTGCACTTTCTCCTCTAGGATATATCCAGACAATCTTAGAATATCCATACGATCTTTCAAAGGTTCCGGAATCGTATCAAGTACGTTTGCAGTCACAATGAAAAGTACGTTAGACAAATCACAGCGCACATCTAAGTAATGGTCTAGGAAATCTTTGTTTTGCTCTGAGTCTAGCACCTCTAAAAGAGCCGAAGCTGGATCTCCTTGATAGCTACTTCCCATTTTGTCGACTTCATCAAGCATAATCACAGGGTTCATCGCTTCACTGAATTTGAGCGCTTGAATCATTTTTCCTGGCATAGCTCCAATATACGTACGTCTATGTCCTTTGATTTCCGCTTCATCGCGCATTCCCCCAACGGAGAAGCGGTAGAACTGCCTATTGAGCGCTCTAGCAATACTTTTTCCAATACTTGTCTTTCCAACACCTGGGGGGCCTACAAGACAAATAATGCTCCCTTTTACACCACCTGCTAATTTACCAACGCTTATGAACTCTAAAATTCGTTCTTTGATATCTTCGAGACCATAGTGGTCTTGCTTGAGCACTTTTTCAGCAATAGCTAGATCATGGCATTCTTCACTGTTTATGCCCCAAGGAACTATGGTAAGCCAATCTAAGTAATTGCGGCATACAGCATATTCTGCAGATTGCACTTCTAGCACATTAAGCTTATCCAATTCTTCGTTGATGACATTCATCACATCATCAGGCACTTTTCTCTTCTTTAGACGCGATTCAAATTTTTCGATGTCACAAGTTTTATCGTCCTTTTCAAGACCGAGTTCTTTTTTGATCGTTTTGAGTTGTTCCCTAAGAAAAAACTCCCTCTGCGTCTTAGAAATAGATCCTTCGATTTTTTGATTGATGCTATTTTGCAGCTTGCTTAAATCAAGCTCTTTTTTAAGAAGAGCTAACGCTTTATCAATTCTCTTTTCTAAATCAAAAGCCTCTAAAACTTCTTGCAGCTCTTCTCTACTTGCTGTCGTAAGGGCCACTGCAAAGTCTGCTAGTTTTCCAGGCTCTGTAAAATCGGAATGTCCAAGAAAAATCTGCAGCTCCTCTTTAAAAAGAGGATTGAGCTTTAACAGCTCTTTAATCGTCATGATAATGCTGATCGAGTAGGCTTTTAGTTCTTTAGATAGCTTTCTAATAGGATCGTCGTGATATTTAATGCTCGCCTTTAAATTCTTTCCACTTTTGATCACCTTGTGAATAGAAATTCTTTTTTCCATGTTCAAGACAACTTGCGCGCCGCCTTGCTCCATGGGAATAATACGTAAAATTCGCGCAATGACACCTACGGAATAGAGGTCTTTGAAAGTCACATCATAAATGTTCGCATCTTCTTGCTTCGTAAGAAAAAGACCCATACATTTGTGATCAGACTTCGCTACATTTTTTAATACTTCATAATAAGGACCAGGTTCGATGACAATAGGGGCTGCCATTCCTGGGAAAAAAGGACGCCTGTTTAGTGGGATTACAAAAACCTGATCGGGAAAAGCAACTGTAGGCTTCTCAGTTTTTTTTCTTTCTGAGTCCATGGTTTTTTTAAGATTTGCCTCAACAGCTTCTTCTACGGCATCTTCAAGAGATTCTTCCTCATCATTATTTTCTTCGTAGGTCAAAATAATCCTCAAAAGTTGTTGTTAGGTGGTTCATACTAAAAAATTAAAAACTTAGTATATACAACCCTATTATTTATGATAGCACTCGATTTTGTCCATAAGGACCTCACAATTACTCTCTCTTTTTCTTTTTTCTCCTTTATGCTATACTATTGCAAACATTTCCCAGGAAACCATGAAAGCCTTAATCATAGACACCAGTTCAGCCAAAAGCTTTATCGCCCTTATTGAAAAGGAAGAGGTGACAGCTTACCGCGCTTTATCTATGGGGAAGGATCTTTCAAAAGATTTATTTCCCTTTATAATGGAGCTGCTAGCGAGCACGGGCACAAACATTCAAGAAATTGCTTGCATCGCAGCAGGAATTGGTCCTGGTTCCTACACGGGAACAAGATCAGGAGTGAGCGCTGCCAAGGCCCTATCTTTTGGATGTAAAATTCCTTTTATTTCCTTTTGCTCTCTCCTTCTTTTCCATCCAGAAAAAAGTCAAAAATTTGCTATTACAGTAGAATCCAAAGCGCAGGATTTCTTCGTCCTTACTGCAGAAAAAATGCAAGAAAAGAGTTGGCACTACAAACTAAAGCAAAACGTTTCCCAAGCAGATTTACCCACAATACTCTCAGAGTTTTCTCATATTGTGAAAAACCCCTCTGACGATCCTCAAGTACTACCTAACTACACACATCTAGCTTCGTTCCTTTATAGCAGATATCTTTTATCAGATTCTGGGGTCCACAATAATTTGGAGATCATATACTTACACACCACACCTCACTCAAGTATGGAGCAAGAATTTATTTTTGATTGCTGAATATCCTTCATTTTTCGTAAACTTCCTACTATGAAAGCAATAAATAAAACATTTACAACTTTAGGATTAGAAATTCATGCCAAGCGTTAAAGTTCGTACCGGTGAGTCTATTGATAAAGCCCTTCGCGCCCTCAAAAAGAAATTAGATAAAGAAGGGATCATGAAATCTGCAAAAGCTCATCGCTTTTATGATAAACCTTCTGTAAAAAGTCGCGCAAAATCTAAAGCAGCTTTGAAATACAAAAAAACAAAAAACACATTCCGCTCTAGTTTTTAGCACTTTATCATTAAGTTTGCTAAAATACTTCAAGAAAACGGTAGCTTTTGCTATGCTAGTTTTTCCACTATTGATCATGTGAGCGAGATGTCATGACAGATTACTATAACACTTTGGGTGTAGCAAAAAATGCTACACAAGAAGAAATAAAAAAAGCGTATCGCAAAAACGCGATGAAATTCCATCCCGATAAAAACAGGGATTATCCTGACGCAGAAAAAAAATTCAAAGAAGTTTCCGAAGCCTACGAAGTTCTCAGTGACGAGAAAAAAAGGCAAATTTACGACCAATATGGCGCCGACGCTCTGAAAGGAGCAGCTGGGATGGGTTCTGCAAGAGGCCCTGGCGGATTCTCTTCTATGGAAGAGGCTCTTCGCACTTTTATGGGTGCATTTGGTGGCGGCGGTTCTTCCGATACAATCTTCGAATCATTCTTCGGTTTCGACTCTAATCCTCAAGAAGCAGCAGTACGTCAAGGCAATAATAAGAAAATGAATCTGACGATTTCTTTTGAGGAATCAGTACGTGGCGTAGAAAAAGAAGCGATCATTTATAACTACGCAGCTTGTTCTAGTTGCCACGGCTCAGGAGCTGCGACTCCTAAAGGCATTAGCAAATGTTCTAGATGCCAAGGTTCTGGACAAATCCATCAGTCGCGCGGATTTTTTAGCATGAGTTCTGTATGCAATCAATGCCATGGAAACGGGTCTGTAATTACTGATCCATGCAAAGAATGCGAAGGAAGCGGACGAGTTAAGAAAAAGCAAAAGATCACAATTAAAGTTCCTGCTGGAGTGGATTCTGGAATGCGACTTCGCATGGCCGGCTATGGCGATGCAAGCCCAGATGGAGGCCCTTCTGGAGATCTATATGTTTACATCAACGTAACTCCTCATGAATTCTTTCAGCGTGATGGAGACGATATCGTCTTAGAACTTCCTGTAGGTTTTGCAGAAGCAGCTTTAGGATGTAAGAAAGATATCCCAACACCGCTTGGGCACACTTGCAGAATGCAAATCCCTGAAGGCACACAAACTGGCAAAGTTCTTCGAGTCAAAGGAGAAGGTGTGGAAAATGTGCATGGACAAGGCCGCGGCGATCTTTTTATACGAGTTATCGTAGAAACACCTGTAGGTCTCAGCGAAAAGCAAAAAGAACTTTTAAAAGCATTTGGAGCTTTAGAAGGAGATCACAATTCGCCTAGGAAAAGAGGATTTTTAGACAAAATGAAATCCTTTTTTACAAATTAGACCTGTGTGCTTTTCGTTTTACAATAAAATATAAAGCCACTCCCCCAATCAAGCAAAGCGGCAGGACAATGTAGTATAAATACTCTGCCGCATATGCAACTGTCAAACAAAAGAATCCGAGCAAGAGCCCCACTAGCATAAAAGTAGATTCTACATAAACTCCTGCCATAAATATGGCAAAGGCAAGTAGTGTCATAAGTTGCAAGCTTCCTAAAAACCGACTCTGTAGTCCCATACTGACAAAAACAGAAACTAAATACATTGCGAGCACAAGACCTCCCCAATGGAGAAGTTCTTTTCCAAGGGCCAAAGGAGAAAATATCTTTTTATCTCTGCGCAAATACAAATTTAGACTAATGGATAGAAGTGCATTTACAATCACTATGATACGCCAATAATCCCACGCCATATCTTGATGCATATCTGTAATCACAAGACCGATAAAAGATAAGATCAGCATCAAAACCCCTACAATAAGCCGAGCTTCCCACGGATGCGCAGGATGATATTTTTTTGCTACTTCTTCCTCTTCCATACAAATCCACTCCACTGTTTCTAAACCAATTAAGTACCAGTTTACTAAATATCACCTGAAAGATTTTTAATCGAAGAAAATAACTTTTTATAATTTTAAATACAAATAATTCACAAATTTATCTTTATTAAATTTTAACAACGTCTTAAACAGAAAAATATAGACGTGAAGAAAGTTTAGACAGTTCTATCAAACCAATTTACTTATGGAGGCACACTATGACCACTATGACTATGCTCGCAACTCCAATCGCATTTAGAGATTACCCTCATTGCTGTAGTGTTGGGACTGGTAACTTTACTCTCAGTCGCGGAGGTGAAAAGGCCTATCTTGTCGCTCCCAAAAAAATACCCCCCGACTCTCTTAGAAAATTGTTTCGTGAAGCTTCCAGAGCTGATCACTCCTGGAGCGCTCTAACCAGTCAAGATAGCGCCGCATCTAAAAAAGCTATCAACTTTGTAAATAGCTCTCACTTAAGTCCTAACCAAGCTCATGCGCATCACATCAAGCATGATTTGACCTATTCTCACACCACGCTTCAAATCAAGAGCTATCATGACATTTCTACCCATCTTAGTAAAATAGATGAGCTCACTCCCTTTGAAAGCGCCGAAATCATGCAATTTTTATGGAGGGAAAAAGAAAGCCTGATCGAAGAGGCAAAAACTTCTGCTAAATGTGTTCGCGTTAAACGCACAGAGTTCAATCTCCCTAGAACACTGATAGTAACTTCAGAAGGCAAAATTTTTGTTCTTTTAAATCGGACAAAAACTTGCAGCGATGATATGGCTGGTGAAGGGGCTTTTAAAAAAGTTAAATTTTGTTACGAAGTAACGGAAGGAAAACCAGCGGTTATTGGAAGCTCTAAAGATGTGATAGGACTTCAAGAAGAGGCACAAATTCTTGACGAGTTTAAAGGTGTACCAGGAATTTTACAATTGTACGCTGTAGATACCTACACATCAAAATCAGGAGAAGAGAAATGCGCCATCATTACAGAGTACTGCGATGGAGGTGATTTATTTGATGGGTTGGATAAAATCAAAAGAGAGCCTAAAAAGATAAAAACCTTCTTACTAGCCCTTGTTAATGCTCTACTTGAGGTGCACAAAAGAGGGTACATACATCGCGATATGAAACCAGAAAACGTTCTTCTTAAAATCATCGGAGGGGAACTTATTCCCATCTTGGCTGATTTTGGATTATCCTGCAGAAAAGATAACCATCTGAAACGCTCTTTAGGTGTGGGAACACCCGACTATCTCCATCCTAAATACGCCAAAGCTCTGAAAGAAAATCCAAAACACACTCCTTCGCTACTCATTTCAGCTATTACAACCACAACTTTAGATGTTTGGGCCCTAGGTCTTATTTTTCATTTGCTCACACACAAAAATGCGAACATCTTGTTTTGGATGGATCCAGCTAAAACAAATGAACAGGTAATTGGAGAACTCGCAAACGTACGCGAAGGCTGGGTTAAAGAGCCTAGCACCAAAACCTCGCTTGACCATCTTGTTTGGAGGATGCTTCAAGTAGATTTAAACAAGATCATACCCCTTCAAGAGGTCAAAAGCTTCTTAGAAGCTTCCTAAAAAGGCGACCTTTAAGGGCTCAACATGTTGAGGGGCAAAAGTGGGTTAAAAAGAGTCCTTTTGCCCTCAAAACATCGCAGCAGTCTCATTATAAATTACTTACATACATTTCTTCGAATTTTTTACTTTTTTAATCCAATCGCAAAATTACAAACCACTTACACACAACGTAATACAGATTTTAAAATCACCCTACATCAATTAATAAAACAAAATATTAAAATAATTGATAATAATTT
>JABEVM010000198.1 GCA_013041585.1 Chlamydiota bacterium | reverse complement strand
GATCTGCTGTCGCAGCTTCCATTTTAAATGCTCAAGAAGACAATGCGCAAGAAGGACAAGTTGAAAGTAAGTCTTCTGGTTTTCGAAAATTTTTTGCAAAATTGGGCCTTTCCTCTGTGAGTATTGTTTCTGATTCTTCTTTTCCTTCTACATATGAAGTTATGCTTGCAATTCAAAGAATGGAATTTCCTCCTATCTTTATACAAAGAAAGCCGGAAGCTAAAAAGCTAGGAAATGGAGAGGGAAGAGTCGATGTTGATACCTACCGAGCTATTATAAAAGACGCGAATTTAATTCTATCGAGACTTCAATTTGTTACCTGGAACTCCACGAAAGAGTTCCAAAAAGAAGCTGATACGATTATAAAACAGCTGATACAAAGATTAGATACGATTCTTCTCCAGGCTAAATCTCACCAGAAAGTTTATGAACGTGTAGATGGACTTGCTGAACAATGGTTTGGGAATCTTGCTTTACATGCGAAACAAAAGGATAGAGAAAAAGCAAGACTAACTAAAGAAGTCGTTAAAAGCTGGCTTTATGTTCAGGAGAAAAAAATTGCCAGTCTTGCATATGATCTTTTAGCTGCTCATTTGAAACAAGAAGATGCATCTAATGATACATTAACACAGGTAAATACGCTTGCAGTTGACCTCGAACCACAATGGGAGGAGATTCAATCTTTGATTGGACTCTTAGATGAGCTCGTTATAGCCTTAGCAGGGGAACAGCAGGATCTTTCAAAAGACGGTCCTTGGAGAATGAGATGGCAGTTTACTCTAGCTGCCGTTAAAGACGTTGCCCGTAAAGTGAAGGATCTTGAGCAAGGAAAAGTTTCTTCTCCTCATCTTGAGATAAGAGAATCTATGTTCCGCGACTCTATGTACTCTACATTTAGTATGAGTAGTTTAGGGAGCACCTTTTCAACTGTCCCGCGCGGTATGTTTCCTAGTGATGGTAGAGTTTTCTTTTTGGACCTTGTTAATAACCACTTTTGGATTCAAGAAGCTACAAAGGTTCCTACACTATCGTTTTCAGATGATAGTGCGCTTGTACGGATCAACACTCTTGAGAATATGGTAGCTTTCAAAGCTCGGATCAATCGAGAAATTGATGAGTTTTGCAAAGAAGGGAACCCAGAGTGGTTTTCGATTGCAAAAGACTTAGGTGTTGATTTGTCTCAAACCATACACCCACATCAGAAGGCTTTTGCTAGAGATAAGCTACGACCTGGTCTAGAAACTGCATTTTTTGATGCAATCAATTCAGCTTTTGCTGGCCAAATGAATGCTTTAGTTGAAGAGACTAAAAAAGATCTTATGCAACTTGTCAAGACAAAGGAAGGAGCTTGGAAAGGAGAGGAAACTGATCTTTCCGAATTTCTCGAATTCGTTTGCACTGAAAGAAAAATATCTCTTTTTTCTTTCACGACTTGTAGAAGTGATGATGAATTGCGATCAGCCATGGACACGAGAAAAGTTTTTGAAGAGTATTTTGCAATGGTTTTTTATACTCTTCGAGGTAGACCAATTTGCGATAAAGCATTGCTAGACAAGCTAGTAAATGTTTCGGAATCAATACGGGTTGGAGAAGCATCGCAACGACCAAGAAGAAAAACGGGTGGAAGAGAGATGCTTGCTACTTTACCTCATCAAGAACAGACTGAGTAAAAATGTATTCGTCTTAATGGATGATTTTTCTATAGTGTCTAAATAGATACAGCTAAAAATCTCTGTAAGAAGGGCATAAGTATGTCGCATCCTTTATGGAAGTCAGTCACGCAGCTTGAAAATAGAGCTGGGGTACTTCATTTTGAAGGATGCGATGTTCGGCTGCTCGCAAAAGAGTTTGGTACCCCTCTTTATGTCTACAGTGAAAGTAGGATACGTAGCAACTATAGACGTTTGGTAGAGGCTTATCAAAAAGAATATCCCAATACCAAAGTCTACTACGCGATCAAAGCTAATAGCAATCCAGCTCTTGTGAAAATTCTAGCAAGTGAGGGAGCGGGGGCAGACGCCTCTTGCATCCAAGAAATTCAGATTGCTAAATTAGCGGGCATTCCAACGGAGGACATTCTCTATTCTGGAATTTATAATTCCAATCAAGAACTTCGTGACGCCGTTTCTGAGCATGTCAAACTAAACATAGAAGATATAAGTCAGTTAGACAGGTTGGAGCAGATCCATGTTCCTACATTTCTTTGTTTTCGAGTAAATCCTGGGATCGCTTCAAGTGGATCAGAAGGACTTATTTTTGCGGGTCCTGATGCGAAGTTCGGTATCATTGAAAGAGATATTGAAAAAGCGTATAAAAAAGCAAAAGAGCTAGGTGTGCAAAAATTCGGCATTCACATGATGACCGGATCCAATATTTTGGAGCCTAGTTATTTTGAAGAAGTGGTAGAAAAGCTACTTGATATCGCAGGCCCTATGGCCAAAAAATTACAAATCACTTTTGATTTTATCGACATTGGAGGATCCCTTGGTGTTCCTATGCATCCGGATCAAAAGGAGCTCGATATAGAAAAAGTTGCAAAAGCGGTTGTAAAAAAATTGAGGCAAAAGCTTATCCAGTATGACATGGGAGAGCCTCTCCTTTTATTAGAACCGGGTAGGTATTTGCTTTCTGATGCTGGCATTTTACTCAGTCACGTGACTTCAATCAAAGAAAGCCATAAAAAGTTTATCGGACTCGATGCGGGTATGCAAACCCTGCTTAGGCCGGCTCTTTATGATGCGTATCATCATATTGTATATGCAAACGATGTAAATGCCATATGCGATGAAAAAGTGCATGTTGTAGGACAAGTATGTGAAAATACTGATATCTTAGCTAAGGACCGTCTCCTGCCATCTCACATTTCTGTTGGGGATCTTTTAGCTATTTTCAATGCGGGGGCATATGGTTTTTGTATGAGCTCTCAGTACAATAATAGACCAAGACCCGCGGAAGTGTTAGTCACAAAGGGAAAAGCTGAATTGATTCGAGAAAGAGAGTCTTTTGCGCACCTTATTCAAAGCGTACGAATTCCTAAACATCTATGATTTTTTTGTTCTCTCTTCCAGTTCTTGCCATCTAGTAAATAAAGTCTCTAACTTTTGTTCTGCTTCTGCTAAAAGATGGTAAAGCTCTTGTGATTTTTGCGAATTTGCATGGACTTCTGGATTTTCGAGCTGTTTTTGTAAGCTCTTTATTTCCGCTTCCGCATTCATAATGGCCTTTTCCATGCCTTCTAGTTCTTTTTGTTCTTTGAAGGAGAGTTTTTTAGTCGGAGTTTTCACAGGTTCTGAAATTGGCTTTTCTTGAGATGACTTTTTTTCAGGGGGTAGTAAACAAGCTCTTTCCCACTGGCCATAGTCTGCAAAGAACTGCTGCTCATTGCCTTCTCCGAGTCCTAAAATTTGTGTGCACACATTGTCCATAAGACATCTATCGTGGGTGATTAAGACTAGGGCTCCCGGGAATTCTCTAAGGCTCTCTTCAATGACTTCTAGAGTTTGTATATCTAAATCATTTGTAGGCTCATCTAGGAAAAGAAGATCAGCAGGAGCTAGCATGAGTCTTGCAATGAGAATACGCGCTTTTTCGCCCCCGGATAGGCATTTAACGGGCATGCTCAAACGATCAACGGGAAATAAAAATCTTTTTGCCCATCCATTGACATGGATGCTTTGACCTCGGTAGTTCACAGTATCGCCAGTAGGGCAGAGAGCTTCTTTAAGAGAAATATTTTGAGGAAGGTGCTCTCTATGCTGGTCGAAATAGACAAGACGCAAATCTTCCGCGCATTTAAGAGTTCCCATATCAGGAGGGATCTTTCCGGCTAAAACTTTAAGAAGGGTGGTTTTACCCGTACCATTTTTACCGACAATCCCGAGCCTAGTACCCGGAGAAAGAGTGATATCAACACCAGAGAAAAGTTTTTTTTCACCAAAAGATTTAGAAAGATTTTTTGCGACAAGAAGTTTTCTTGTTTCTCTTTCCGAAGCGGAAAAGTCAATATTGACTTTTTCTGTTTTGTTCCTTTTTTTGATCTGCGCAAGCTCTTCGATCATTTTATTGGCTTTTGTGATACGCGCTTCTGATTTTGTAGTTCGCGCTTTAGGGGATCTTCTTAGCCAGTCAATTTCTCCGCGCACAAGAGAGGTCAAACTTCTTTCTTGCTCTGCTTGTCCTTCTAAAAAAGCTTCCTTGTGTAGAGTGTAGGCGCTCATATTGCCCTTGCTGATGAAGAGCCCATCAGGGTAGCAAGGATTGAGCTCAATGATTTTATTTGTTACTTTATCGAGGAAATATCTGTCATGGCTGATGATGATATACGCTGTTTTTTCTCTACAGAGGAATTTTTCCAGCCACAGGATTCCTTCAATGTCTAAGTGGTTTGTAGGCTCATCGAGAAGAAGTAGGTCAGGCTCTTGCATGAGAGCTCTTGCGATATCTAAGCGTTTTTTCCAGCCGCCGGATAAAGTAGAGGCGTTTTGAGATAAGTCTGTAAACTGCGCTTTTCCAAGTAATACGCGGGCCCTTGTCAAAAGCTCTACAGGATCTCCTTGGAGATTTTGATCGAGGAGGACCTCTTCTAAAGATTTAGAAGGGAATTCAGGAGCTTGACTTGCGTAGCCAATCCGTAAGGACCCTCTTTTTGAAATATGGCCTTCATCTTCATGTTCGAGACCCATGATGATTTTCAAGAGAGTGGACTTTCCTGCTCCGTTAGGGCCAACAAGTCCTATCCTGTCCCCTTCAGATACGGTGAAAGAAATATCACAAAAAAGAACCTGAGTTCCGTATGATTTCGATAAAGAATGGATTCCTAGTAATGCCGACATAGGAAGAACTATACCATATATCTAAGTTTAAAGAAATAGCTCTTTATAGAGCTTTTTCTTGGGATTTAGAAGGCGTAATTTCTTGTTTAATCTTAGAAATGATCATACTTAGGGCGGTCTTATTTTTACCCCCTCTTGGGACAATCAGATCAGCGTATTTTTTACTAGGCTCTACAAATACATCGTGCATGGGTTTAACAGTTTCTAAATATTGATTGCGCACACTTACAAAGTCTCTTGCCCGTTCATTCATATCCCTTTCAATGCGTCGAAGAAGTCTTTCATCGTCATCCGCGTCAATATAAATTTTTACATCAAAGAGGTCTCGAACTTCAGAAACTGCAAAAAGCAAAATTCCTTCTACGATGATCACTTGGGCTGGGGAGACTTTTTCTGAGTTTTTTTCGCGAGAGTGGGTTTGGAAATTGTAAATGGGCTTATTGATCGCATTTCCTTTCTTAAGCTCCACGATATGTTGTTTTAGAAAAGAAAAATCGATTGAATCGGGATGATCGAAATTAATTTTCTCCCTCTCTTTAAAAGAGAGATGGCTTAAATCTTTGTAATAGCTGTCTTGACTTACTAAAATAGAATGATCAGGAAAAGCGTCTTTAATTTGATCAGCTAGAGTCGTTTTTCCAGATCCTGTTCCTCCGGCTACGCCGATTACGATGATATCTTTAGCAAATAAGGTTGTGATAGTAAAAAAACTAAGAATAAACAGGATTGTTTTCATAGAGCTCTCCCAAGCTAAATTCAATTTAGCTAGGAGACTATACAGTTTTTTTGTTTTTTTAGCGGTTTTTTGTAAAAAATTTTGTAAAAATACTAAAATGCATTGAGACTTTCTTTTATCCGCCGCCTTTTACGATCATGCGATCTTCCTGGGTCTCTGCCCAGTTTTCGAATAGGGTTGGATCCAAAGAAAAAAGAGATCCTAGAACTTCTTTCGAATACGCGCTAAGGGCTCCAGAAAGCCCGATGTCACTCGGTGAAGGATGATTGAAAAATACCGCCATGTGGAGCTCTTCTGCAGCGATATTTTCAATATAATGAAAATAACCTGCTGGGATAATACTTCCCTGGTCAGGAGTTAGCTCGAACGTGTCGGCTTTCCCTTCTGGACTAAAAATCGTTAAACGCGCTTTTCCTTTGATGACATAATTAAGCTCCGTGGCATTCGGATGCCAATGCGGCTCGCGGACCGCTCTCTCAAAAATACGTAGGCTAAATAGAGCAAGACTATTTAGCAGGGGGAAATTGTCATGACTTGCAATACGCGCTACGCCACCTGGGGTAGCAATTTGCGGGCTTACTTTCTCTAAATTGATCTTATGGCGATTCGGGATCGAGGGGAGATCGGGTTTTGCGATACTTTTTCTTGTAGAGATGAAAGCATCCGCTTCCTTTCCTTTGATTGTTTCAAATATGTCTTTTTTCACACCAAAAGTGGCAGCTAAAGCGTGAATTGGCATCGAGCTTACCGAAGAGGATAAATTGAGATCTTGAGGACTGTCATGATCATAACAAAGAAGAAAATGACTGTCTCCTTCGCTGATATTTTCAATATGATGAATATATCCTTTGGGAAAATACACGACTTCGCCGGCATCTAAAGTAAAGGTATCGTGATTGTTCCCCGGGCTAAATAGGGTGATAAGGGCTTTCCCTTCTAAACAGTAGGTGAGCTCGCTCGCATTGGGATGCCAATGAGGCTCTCGTATGCCACCTTTCTTTAAATCGATTGTGGAAAGGGCCATATTTTGCAGGGCTGGGCATACCTTATGGTTTGCTAGAATTCGACTGCCACCTTCGCAAACTCTTTCTATTCTATTTTTTGATAAATCAAATTTGTGTGTAGTTCCCATACGCTGCCATATCATTGCTATATGGTTTTCTACTTACCATGAAGAGAGAATTAATACAATTTATACGGGTATAGAGCTCTTAAGTTCGTAAAGATTGCGTTAAGAATGAAGTGCT
>JABEVM010000197.1 GCA_013041585.1 Chlamydiota bacterium | reverse complement strand
TTAGTAAGCTGTTATACTAAAATGTATAAATGCAAAAAATAAAGAAGAGGGCAATCCATGATTCAATCTAAAACTCTTTCAAGCTTACCTTCGGAAGTATATTTTTATCCGACAAGTTTTAAAGAACCTAAAAAACTTGATTTTACAAAAGATACAAATCAATTTTCGTTTGAGATTGAAGTGGGCGAAAGAAAAATTTCCATCACCATCTTAGGTGTTAGTGACAAAACTCTTCTTGGACAATACAGGACGATTGAAGAACATCCTGTCAATGGAACCATTGAATTTGATGTTGTACAGCCCGCAATGCATGAGTCTGCAAAAGTCATTATCGACGGTCGGCCGGGAGGAAGATTTGAAAGGCTACACTGGTACTTCAGCTTTTCAGATGATTTTACCAAACACCTATTATAAGGCACTGGATCGGTAGTTAGCAATCCGATGTGAATCTACTTGTTCATAAGGGGCATTCTCTTTAAAAAGAAAATAAAGGGAGAAACTATGCGCCTAGAGCTGATCCATCCTATGATCGTTCATTTTCCAATTGCATTACTTCTTACAGGAACGATTCTTCGTTTTGTAGCGTTTTACATAAGTAAAAGAGCTGCCTTTTCATTTTTATTACCAGCTTCCTGGACGATCTTGCTCTTAGGTGTGATCTCAGCTTGGGTGGCTGTATTTGCTGGTGAAATTGCTGCAGATATTGTAGGAGGGGCACTCGAAAACCCTCAGATACTAAGTGAGCATGCAATGCATGCTCTTATAACCGCTACTGGATTTACTCTCAGTCTTATTATCGACTGGGCAAGGGCTTTTCTTTTGACTAAGCTACATAAGAGGAGTTGGTTTATCAAAAAGGGACTTGCAGCTATTGTAGGCCTTTTTTATCTCTTTAGTTTGACCAATCTCGTAATCACAGGAGAATATGGGGCAACGCTTGTCTATGAAGAAGGCGCCGCTGTGAAAAAAACAAATCATTGAAATTTTATGTTGCTAATTTCCGCTTGGCCGTGGATGTGAAAAATCATTTTTTTCTTTCAAGAGAAGGAATGTCTGTCAAATAGCTGGGGCGCCAAGCTGCTCTAAGAGAATTTAAAATTGCGAGTACATCTATGATCTCTTGAGAGATTGCGCCTGCAACGGGGGGAAGAAAACCAAACGCTGCAACGATCATCCCTACAAGAGAAAGCAAAATTCCTCCAAGGGCGCTTTGTAAGCCGATAGTGCGCATACGCCTGCTAATATGGAGAAATTCATCTACTTTCTCCAAAGAATTGTCCATTACAACAGCTCCCGCTGCTTCCGCTGTGATATCACTATTCTGCCCAAAAGCAATGCCTACAGAGGCTACCATTAAGGCTGGAGCGTCATTGATGCCATCTCCGAGATAAGCTGTTTTAGCTTTGCGAGTTTCCTCCACTACAATGTTCACTTTATCTTCGGGGCTTTGATTTGCATAGACTTCGGTGATCCCCATATAGTCAGCGATGTATTTGACCTCTTCTTCACGATCACCTGAGACAATCATAATCTTTTCGAAATGATGCTGAGGAAACAAATGATGAACAAAGGACTTACTTTCTTTTCTAGGATTATCACGAAAGCGATAGTAGGCCGCAAGCTGTCTATCGATCATAACCACACACTCTAGACCTGTACCCTTTGGCAATAAATCCACTTTGTCTTTTATCCCAAGGTTGACAAGTTGTTTACGGCTTGTGAGGATAATCTCATGTTCACCGGCAACTCCTCGAAGTCCCTCTCCTTTTGGTTCACTAATCTGTTTTACTTCTACTAAATTGATTTCTTCCTCTCGTGCTTTTTCTAAGATAGCGCTTGCTAATGGGTGCTTTGAATATCTTTCTATACTTGCAGCTAACTGCAAAACCTCTTTTTCTCCCATAGGGTGAAATATGATTTGGTCTACTAAAACCGGTTTGCCATAGGTCAATGTTCCAGTCTTATCAAAAATCATCGTTTTGCATTGGTCTAATTGTTCAAGTACAATGGGATTTTTGATCAGTATTCCACGGCGTGCGCATAAAGAAATGGATCCTATAATTGCTACAGGGATAGCAATTAAGAGTGGGCATGGGGTTGCAATGACAAGAACCGCTAAGAAACGAATAGATTCTCCGCTTAGTAGCCAAGCTGCGGAGGCAAGTAAAACTGAAAGAGGAGTGTACCAAGCCCCAATCTCATCTGCAAGACGACGCATTCTTGGGCGTTTTTGTTCAGATTCATGCATGACCTGCATGATCTTAGCATACCTAGAATCTATAGCTAATTTTGTGGCTTTGATTGTTAAGGATTCATTTCCATTGATTGCTCCTGAGAGTACGGATGACCCCGGAGCTTTCGAAAGAAGAAAGGGTTCCCCAGTCAAGTAAGATTCATCCATGACTCCTTTTCCTTCGACTACTTCACCATCAACAGGGCAGATTTCATGAGGAAAGATCGGTAGGATGTCTCCAATTTTAATTTCTTCTACAGAAATGTCTTCGATTATCTCGTTTCTTTTACGGTGCGCAATCGACGGAGCGCGTTTTGCGAGCGCTTCAAGAACTTTTGAGGCGCTTCTAATTGCATAATTTTCAAGGGTCTGTCCTCCGGAAAGCATAAGAACAACCAATGAGCCCGCCAAATATTGTTCAAGAATGACAGAAGTAACTATAGAAAGACCTGCGATCAGGTCAGATCCGAATTCGAGACGAAACATTTTGTATATGAGTTCTATAACAAGAGGACCCCCTCCAATCAGAAGAACTACATAGAGGGGGTAAGCAGAGTAGCTCCTATAGCTAGGAATGATAAAGTATAAAATGAGAAAAATGAGAATGCCTACAATAGCTACAATGGCGATCAATCCATGCAGACTTATAGGACTGGTTTTTTTTGTGGCATTTTTCTCTTGAGTGTTCATCTTATTCTCTCAAATACTGCGTTGTTTACTATTTTGAGTAAATCATGATAAGCGTGAGTTAGATTTTGTTTTCAAAATACTTAAAAAGCCTACTCCCGAAAAGGAACAGACAGACAATTTTGAGTGTTTCGATTGCTACGTAAAAGAAATGAAGAGGGGAAGGGGGTACGCTACCGCCCTGTATGATGATACCTGCTCTTATATCTAAGACCGGCAGGAGCCAAAAAGTTTGTAGAATGAGCAAGACTGCTGCTGCAATATAATAAATGAGATCTCGAAACGCAAGTCTACTTTTACAAAATGTCAGGTACGCTAGAATGAGGATGGCAAAAGCCCATTCTACTTTGTTGAGCGCACCAAATACGACCCGTCCAATGCTTAATCCAATGGGCAGCGTGACATTTTCAGCGTGAAATTTGATCCAAGATTCCATAAAACTGATAGAGCAGACAAAACCTATCCAAATAAAAACAGTGATAATAGGAACTGGGTATTTTTTAAGTTTATCTAGCATGATGGTTTCCAGTTACGTTCTTTTTTGTTTTAGCATCCGAATAAATTAATTGTCCTTTTTTCACATGTAAAAAGGAAGTGCGTTTGTGCAGTTTGGCAGTTTTTTTGCTTTGAATATGAAATACTTTCCATTTTTTTACGAGTAAAGCATCTGCAACCAAACTGCGGTGACAACGCCAAGGAACAGCCTCTGCGCACATAAGAGCGCATCGTTTTTTTTGAGCAAGCCTTTCTACTTTTTCTAGTCCCTTTTGAAAAGAGAGGGTCTGCATGTAGTCTGCAAAGCCGCGAAACGAACTGTTTTTCCAACCTGTGTTTATAGAATCTTTTGAGGTGTGGCGTAGTCCTCCTAGTTCTTTTATATGGCGGTATCCGATTTTTTCTTTTTTAAGAGATGCTTTAAACTCCTCTTCATTAAATTGAGGACAATGCCTAGATTTGGGGATCGTCCTGATGTCGATAACGGTTGCGATATCATGGGCCTTGAGAAGATCTATAAAATGGGCAAGAGAATGTATGGAGTGGCCAATTGAGTACATTTGCTTAGGAGTTGATGGAGGGGTAAGTTTTGTATCTTTGGACATATTTCTCTCTTTTTCGAGAGTAAAAGAGTTTTACGTATCTTGCACAAGCGCAATCGCGGAAGCTTCGTGATCTTTTACTACATCAACTGCAATCATAGCGCTAAGGGCCATGACAACGATAAGAGAAAAACGAAACATGCTCTTCGCCCAAAGCTTGTCATCTCCAATTGTAAAACCTTTTATGCATAGAATAAGCCATGTGAGGCAGACTAAACCTGTAATGGTGAGATACGCATATCCCGTATATCCAAATACAGTGAGCATAAGGGTGGTCAGAGTAAAGGCAATCACGTAAAGCAGCATATGAACCTTCGTTGTATGCATGCCTTTTACAATCGGTAAAACGGGGATGGACGCCGCAGCGTAGTCATCGAACCTATACATAGCAATCGCAAAGAAATGGGGCATTTGCCATAGAGAGATCAGTAAAAATAGGATAAAAGCTCCAGTATCAAAGATGTTGCTGACAGCGCAATACCCGACAACAGGTGGGACTGCTCCTGCAATACTCCCGATAATGGTTCCATAAATAGAGCGGTATTTCAAATTGCTATACAAAACTACGTAAACAAAAAAGCCTGCAGTTGCAACAAGTACCGTTAAAAGATTGGTATAGAAGCTTAAAGTAAAAGTGCCAAGTACGCCGAGTGAAATTCCAAATAGGATTGCACTTCGAATAGAAACTAAGCCTGTAGCAAGAGCTCGATTTTTTGTCCTAGTCATCTTTTCATCGGCAATGCGGTCAATGTAATTATTAAATACACACGCAGATCCGATAATGAGAGAAATGCCGACAAGAGTTGCTAAAAATAATCCAAAGTTGAAATGCCCTTTTGATGCTAAGGCAAACCCTGCAGCTGCAGTGATTGCATTACCAAAGATAATACCGGGTTTTGTAAGGCTCAAATAAGTTTTGATCATAATAGCTACATGCTCTCATGTTGCATCATATGTTTATGGTCCATTGGAGGCATTGTACGCTCTTCTAAGTGATACATGATCCAAAGGGAGCCGATCACGATGATGACAAGGACAAGAGCCATAAAAAAGAAGGTGATCAAATTCCAATCGGGTTTGGACTCTTTGCCTAAATGAAGAAAAAATACGAGTTGGACAAATGCTTGGGTAACACCAAGCCCCATAAGAGTAGTCAAGATAACCCAACCTGTGGACAGTTGTCCAACTACCACGAAATAGGAAGCCATGGTCAAAATAAGGGATATGATGAACCCAACTGTGTATGACTTATAGTTTCCAAGCGAATGTGTCTGACTTGGATCGATGTGGTGTGTTTTGTTTTTCATGTTAAATAGCTCCCATCAAATACACAAAGGTAAAGATAAAAATCCATACAACGTCTAAGAAGTGCCAAAATAGGCTAAGGCACATGAGCCTTTTCATAGTAACTGGAGTAATGCCCCAACGCAAGAGTTGCACCATAAGGACAATGATAAATAGCAAACCAGTTGTAATGTGCAGACCATGTGTTCCAACAAGGGTAAAGAAAGAAGACAAAAATGCGCTTCTCTGCCAGCTGTTCCCATCGTGAACTAGATGAGTAAATTCGGTAATTTCCATTACTAAGAAGCCCACTCCTAATAAGAATGTGATTGCAAAAAGTGCGAATGCTCTTTTTTTGTGAAAGCGCACAACTTCGAGCATAGCAAGTCCGCAGGTAAAGCTACTGGTTAAAAGAAGTAAAGTTTCTGTTAAAGCAAAAGGAAGGCCAAATAGTTCTCCTGCAGAAGGTCCTCCAAAGGTTTTATTATGGAGTACCGCATAGGTTGCAAAGAGGGTTCCAAATAAAATACAATCGGTCATTAAATAAACCCAAAATCCAAAGACGGTTTTAGAGTAGGTGTCCTGGTGGGTATCGGGAGCATGAGGGTGCTCGATCGCTACAGATTTTGTCATATGTATCATTTCCTATTTGGATGTTGCTTTTCTATTTTTTCTATTTCTGCAATAGGTACATAGTATTCCGTATCCTTATCGGTTAAACGAATGATCATAAAGACCACTGTACCGATCAGGCCTACCGCTGCAAGCCACATAATATGCCAGATTAAACCAAAGCATAAGAGAAAACTCCATGCGGCAATGTACATTCCCATAGGAGTGTTCCTTGGCATGTGGATCTTTTGATATTTATGTTTTTCGATTCTATGATCTTTAGAGTGTTTCATGCCCCAAAATGGGTCACGATCAGTCACCTCAGGAATAATTGCAAAATTATAAAAAGGAGGGGGTGATGAAGTCGCCCATTCAAGTGTTCTCCCATGCCATGGATCCCCGGTAGTATCCATGTTCTTTTTACGGTCTTTAATACTTACAATGAGTTGTAAAACTTGAAATCCAATACCGCATAAAATAAGAAAAACACCAACGACTGCTGTGACGAATAAAGGATGCCAACCAGTTGCGGCTTCGTAACGGTCTAAGCGTCTTGTAGCGCCCATAAAACCTAAGAGGTAGAGAGGCATAAAGGCTGTAAAAAAGCCAACAAGCCAACACCAAAAGGCATATCTACCAAGTCTTTCGTTTAGTTTAAAGCCCATGATCTTAGGAAACCAGTAGGTAAAACCAGCAAGAAAACCAAAGACGACCCCTCCAATAATCACATTATGGAAGTGAGCTACTAAGAACAAACTATTATGAACTTGAAAGTCGATTGCGGGTACAGACATGAGCACTCCTGTCATCCCACCGACTGTAAAGGTGATCACAAATCCTAAAAACCACAGCATAGGGGTGGTAAAAACAACTCTCCCTCTAAGCATGGTAAAGAGCCAGTTAAATATTTTTACACCTGTTGGCACAGCAATAACCATTGTCATGATACCGAAGAAAGCGTTTACATTTGCCCCGGCTCCCATGGTAAAGAAATGGTGCACCCAAACGATAAAGGACAGAAAAGTAATCGCAATAAGTGCCCATACCATGGAAACATAACCAAAAAGTCGTTTATGGGAGAAGGTTGCTACCACTTCAGAAAAGATTCCAAAAGCAGGAAGCACGAGAATATAAACCTCAGGATGGCCCCATGCCCAAATCAAGTTGATATACATCATTGGGTTGCCTCCAAAATCTGCAGTAAAGAAATGCATGCCAAGAAGACGATCCAAAGAGAGAAGGCCTAGTGTTGCAGTTAAGATGGGAAAAGCAAATAGTACGAGAACTAGAGAGCATAAGCAGCTCCAAACAAACAAGGGCATTTTCATTAGCGTCATTCCATGACATCGCATTTTAAAGATTGTGACTATGAAGTTAATACCCGAAAGCAAACTTCCAATCCCTGCGATCTGCAAAGTCCATATCCAATAGTCCACTCCTTCGCTTGGGCTGTATTCAAGGCCTGCAAGTGGGGGATAAGCTAGCCATCCGGCTGCAGAAAATTCACCGATTGCAAGCGATAGGTTGACAAGCATAGATCCTGCAAAAAATAACCAGAACCCAAGGGAGTTTAGAAAAGGGAATGCAACATCCCTCGCACCAATTTGCAGTGGAATGACTAAATTCATCATGCCAAATATAATTCCCATTCCGACAAAGAAGATCATGATCGTGCCATGAACTGTAAAAACCTGTTGGAAGTGGTCAGCTGAGATAAAACCTGCAGCTTCCCCTACCGCCATGGCCTGCTGTGCACGCATCATTGCCGCATCAATCACTCCTTTGACGAGCATTAAAAGGACAATGACAAAGTACATCACTCCGATCCTTTTAGGATCGAGAGAGATGATCCATTCGTTCCAAAGCCATTTCCAACGCTTATAGTAAAATAAGAGACCTACAACAACGATACCGGCAAAGACCATTGAGAGGACTCCGCCCATTGCCACTAGATCATGCTTGAAGGCATCAAGAGTTAATTTTCCGAACATATCACGTCCTGCTTGTAATTGCGGTCAATTTTTTCTTACTTATGACTTGGTTCATTCTCCAGTCTTTCTACGTCCACACCTTTCATTCCAGGTGTATACATCATATATTTCATCACGATGTGGTCAAATAGGCCATCAACTTTGAGGACGTAGGATTCATTTCCATGGTTTTCGCTTGGCTTAGCCAATTTATTATACGCATCTAGAGTAAGCGCATTTGGGGATTCCTGCATTGACTCTACCCAAGAGCTAAAGTCTTTTTCCGAGAGGGCCTTTGCCATAAACGTCATGCCGGAGAAACCTTTTCCGCTTAAGTTTGCTGAAGAGCCCCTATATTCGCCGACTTCATCGGCAATTAAATGGAGCTTAGTTCTCATCCCAGGCATCGCAAAAATTTGCCCTCCAAGCTGGGGAATCCAAAAGGAATTCATGGGAGCTTCTGCTGAGATTTCAAAATTAACGGGAGTTTGCTCAGGGAATTGAAAATAATTTACTGTCGCAATATTTTGTTCAGGATAGATAAATAGCCATTTCCACTGCAGGGCAACAACTTGAATTGTGACTGGCTTTTTCTCTGAATCAAGCGGTCTGTAAGGATCTAACTCGTGACTGCTTATCCATGTTATGACAGATAGTACAATGATGATCAAAAAAGGGACGCCCCACCATATAGCTTCAGCCAGTATATTTAAGTCCCACTCGGGAGTATATTTTGCCTTTGTATTACTTGATCTATACTTCCAAGCAACGACAAAAGTAAGGATAAACACAGGAATCACTACAATCAACATGAGCAATGTTGAGATAATGAGTAGATTGCGCTCTTTCAGTGCTATAAGCCCTTTCGTGTCGAACATAACGATTTCGCTCGTTAGAAAAAACCGTACGGTTAATGCAGAGGCTGCCAGGATTAGCAGAATGAGACATGCGAGTTTGATTTTCTTTTTCATGCTTCAGTTCCTTAAGAGAAATAATTAAGGTTCAGAGACTAATTCCTCAAGATTTTCTTATTTACATGAAGTAGATTCCATTGTCTAGAATAAAAATGAAAAAATATTTATGAGTAGCATCACAATCGAAAACATAGACTTTTAGTAACAAGTTTACTTTTGAGAATAAAAACCCTACTCGTTATAAGTAGGTTCTACACAAATCAAATATGGGAGATAAAATGCTGCGGATAGCGAGAGTTTCATGTTTAGTTGTAGTCCTCGTTTTATTGGGATACGGAACCTTTATTTTGGGACAAAGTCGCAGTTCCTATACTTCAGAGAGTTCGCTGCAAAGATTAATGGAAGGAAATGAGCGTTTTGTTGAAGGAAAGTCTCTTTATCTAAATAAAATTAGTCATGCACAGGAAATAAGCTCACAACAAGATCCTTTTGCAGTCGTTATCTGTTGCAATATGTGTTGCTCTCATTCGCATGTAGCTCCAGAAGCTATTTTCGATCAGGAGCCTGGTAGCCTCGCTGTGATCCGTGTACCTGGTAATGCAGTAGGTCCTGAAGAGCTAAGCAAGATTGAATTTTTAACTGAGAAGCAGCATGTTCCCATGATTGTAGTGCTTGGGCATCAAAATTGCGGAGCAGTACGATCTGTAATGCAAGGAAATGCCGATGAAACTCTACATCCTCATATTTCCTCAGCTCTTGAAAAAGCCAAAGGCTTGCCTGGAGACCCAGTAGAAAATGCAGTGAAAGCAAATCTGGAACTAGTTGTAGATAGACTAAAAAGCCAGCCGGCGCTTTCTGAATTAATTCAGAAGGGGCAACTTGCTATCCAAGCTGGGTATTACGAAGTTGATAAAGGTCGAGTGGAACTTTTATCCAGCCTTGGGAATGATCACTAAAAGCGAACATTATAGCTCATGTAGAGAAAATGGGTATGATATAGAGAGTTGTACTCAAAATCATAGCCAGCTTCTAATCCATGTCTATCAAAGAGGGTAACTAGTAAATCAACTCCGGCTAGAGCTATGTTTCTTCCTGATTTTGGGATTTCTACAGAAAAGCCAAACTCTTTGAACTGAGTAGGAGTAATTGCTACTTTATATTCCTTATCCAGAAACTCTCTTTGCCAGCTCATAGTAAGTTCGGGAGAAAAACTCACATTTTCGCACTGCCAGTCGTAATTGATTCTCATACCTAAATTTGTTCTCAGGGATTTTGGTTTTTGTCTTTGTATTGTAAGATCAAAAGTTTCAGCATTATGTTCTTTGTATCCGTCGATAGTAAGGTGTATGTATTGTACTGAAGCTAAAGGTATGATTTGTAATCCAGTTGGGATGCTTGTAAATCCACTTTTTCTAAAAGCATATTCCACGCCTAAAAGAGCATCAAATTCTAAGCCTCTGGGATTTCCCTTTGCAATTTGGCTTTGAGCGTTTCCAATACTCCGATCTATGGAGTAAAATTCATAACCTCCTCCAAGGATACCTTGCAGAGAAAATTCAGAAAGCTGTTTTGGAGCATAAGTTGAATAAATGCTGGCATGGATGTCATTGATAGTAAATTTCCCCCAATCTTTCCCAACATGAGCCTCAAATCTTTCATAGTCGATAAGAAGACCTAGGCCCGCCTCTGAGAAGACATAATCAAAGCCTGTAAATGCGCCGGCTGACCACTGCTTATAGCCTTGCGTGTCTTCTTTGGAGACAACATTGCCGATTTGCCCTTTAGGACCTATATAAAAATTCCAAGGTCTCTCCTGATTTTGCTGAAGGGATTCGGTAAGCCTTTGTGTTTTTTCTTCTTCTACATTGAGAACTGTTTCATGTTCCTTCATAGGTTTATTATTTTGTGTGTTTGGGTCTCGAGATTGTCCTGGAATGGGATGCCATGCCAGTTGAATGGGTAGATCCTCGCTCCGACTTGCATAGGCTTTCTTACGAGGAGATGGTTTTGGGGTATTTGGCTCTGGAAAGTGCATTCGCATCTTTTCCATTTGCTTTTCAAGTCTTATGTTAGTTTGGTTGATAGAAGAGAAAAGCGGCTCTGCAAGCTTTACATATTTTCCTATACCTGGTGTGAAGAAGAGCACGGCAGAATTGGAAAAATATTCTACCTGTGGCCGCAGAGTAGGGGGTAAGTTGAAATTGATAAGGTTTGCAAAAGTTCCACTGACTCCACCATTTGCTTGGACTATAGGAAAAAGTGAGCCTGGGGTGATACTAAAACCTGGAGTAACTGCAACTTCAAGGCTGCCTGCAAGAGAAGCTGTGTTTGTCACACTCAGCTGCGAAAAAGATGAGTCATTTAGAAGATTGATAACAAGGGTTCCTGAAGAAGTTTGTGTATAAGATCCTTTGATGGTCATTGTCCCTGGAATTCCACTTGGAGCTGGGGCTCCTGGAATGACACTGCCGCTATTTACGATTTGCGTTGTAGAACCGAATGAATAATCAATAAATGTTCCACTACCAGCTACTACTGCGGACTCACCGATAGTTAAAGTGTTTGCTGCGACAATAGCATCGTTGACGAGGACTCCTCCATTGACAAACATAGTAAAAGCTTTGATACCGCACCCGAGGCCCGTAGGGCTTACTGCGCCCGTATTAGAAAGAGTGACAAGGCCACCATTCATGATGTAATTACTTGCAGGGTTATTTAGTACTAGCGCGCAACCAACACCTCCATTGATTGTTCCGCTATTTATAAAACTGAGAGTTCCCCCATTTATGGTAAAATTACCTGAATTGAATGCTGGAACAAGGGCGCATGCAACGCTTGTATTGACAGTCCCTGAATTGGAAAATATCACGGTCCCACCATTAATGATAAAATCAGTAGCGGCTCCAAGTCCCGCAGTGACATCACCTGAATTCACAGTTCCGCTATTGCTTGTCAGGACAGTTCCCCCATTAATCGTAAAAGGACCACCATGAGTTGATAAAGCTACGCCATTATTTCCATTTATGGTTCCGGTATTGGTGTTTGTGACAACCCCGCCATTGATTGTTATAGCGCCGGTCATCTGCACCTGGCTTCCAATACCTCCACTAAATGTATTGGCGTCGTTAAAAATGGTGAGAGCGCCGCCATTCATAGTGAAGTTAGTCCCTGTAACTTGACAGCCGCTTGCACTATGACCTGTGATTGACCCATGATTGATGTTATTTAGCGTACCCCCAGAAAGATTTACATCTTGCGCTGCAATATCGCTGCCAATATTGCCGGGAATGAGCACAACTGAGGTGTTCAGATTTACTAACGTTCCACTATTTATAGTTAAATCAGAGCCAGTAAGTGTGATGGTGTTATTTTCAGTTGTAAGTTGACCTGGTCCAAAAAACGAGATTGGATTTGTACTTGCAATGGGAGTTGTAAGTAGATGCTGCCCTTGTAAAATAGAAATTGCAGGGGAGGCTCCAGAGAATTGCAGAGTTCCTCCACCTATTGGTTGGAAAGTGTAGGAGGTTGGACTATTTACATTCAAAAACCCAAGAGCGATAGGGTTTGCGTTTATTGATACTGTATTGGTTGAAGCGCCACTTCCAAAATTTGCCGTATCTCCTGCAAGATTGGGAATACATGAGACCCAATTGCCAGCATTGGTCCAGGCACTATTTGTATGGCCAGTCCATGTACCATCAGGACATGCTGCACTTATGAATGCTGTATATGGGATGCTTAGAAGAGCTAAACTAGCGATTTTATTTCTAAAGGACATAGAAAACCTTTTTTCTTTCTTTTCTTTTTTGTATAATTACAAATCCTTTTTGTAAATTTATATAAATTTAAGCAGAAAGAGGTGTTCATTCGAAATTTATGTTTTTAGACATTCCGCATTATCCTTGCGAGACGTAGAAAATATAGTCTCCAAACTGATCCTAGAGACTACATACCGCAGGAAACCTTCCTTAGAAGAGGCTCCCCTTGTTACCGATTGTCTTACTTCCATTCATTATATCTTTAAAAATGCGTTAGGAATAGAAATCCCTCTTACGTTTATAGGGGACATGCCACGTCATCTTCTTTCTTTTGGTGAGTGGCAAGCTCTCTGTATTGAAAGAGAAAGAGCCCAGGTAGGAGATCTCTTATTTGTAAAAAATAAAAAAAGAGAAAAGTGGCTCTCCCATGTGGGGCTCATACTTGGAATTGATCGAATTTTCCACTGCTCTAAGGAAATTGGAACTGCAAGAGTTGAATCAGATCAAAGTTTTTTTTCGATGTATGAACAAAGGCTCACTCTTCTCGAAATGGCTTGTTATATTGACGTAAGAAATAAAAGACTTCGTGATAAGCATCAGAGTGCATTTTTAGATGCGTATTGAGATCATTCTAAAAACGGACATTGTAGCTCATGTAGAGAAAGTGGGTATGATATAGAGAGTTATACTCAAAATCATAGCCAGCTTCTAATCCATGTCTATCAAAGAGGGTAACTAAGAAATCAACTCCGGCCAGCGCAATATTTCTTCCTGATTTTGGGATCTCTAAAGAAAACCCAAATTCTGAAAAGACAAGAGGAGTAAAATCTAGGGTGTACGCTTTATCCAAAAACTCTCTTTGCCAGTTGAAATTCACAGCAGGAGAAAACTCTACATTATTTGTTTTCCAAGTATAGAGGGCCCTCATTCCTAAATTAGAGCGCAACGATTTTACGTTTTGTCTCTCGATTTTCAAGCAGTTTGATGTAATGCCCTTCTCTTTAAAGTCATCGATATGAAGGTAGGCATATTGAACAGAAGCCATTGGGATGACTTGAAATCCATCCGGAATAGCGCTAAAGACGCTATTTCTAAAAGTGTATTCAATTCCTAAAAGGGCATCAAGCTCAGCGCCTCTTGGAGTTCCTTTTACTTTTGAAGTAGCTCCAATATTGCGGTCAATTGTATACCACTCATAGCCGCCGCCGATAATTCCATTGATGGCGATTTCAGGAAGCTGAGAGGGCGCATAGGTTGCATACGCATTTGTGTGAAGGTGATCAATAGTAAATTTGCCCCAGTCTTTCCCTACATGGGCTGAGACTCTTTCATATTCGGTTAAAAGCCCAACCCCTACCTCTGAAAAGGCGTAGTCAAAACCTGTGAATGCTCCTGCTGACCACTGTTCATACCCTTGGGTATCTTTTCTTGAAACGACATTTCCAAGCTGTCCTTTTGGCCCAACATAGAAGTTCCAAGGCCTTTCTTCAGCTCCTAGCGACTCTGTAAGACGCTCTCTTTTTTCTTGTACAACCACATCTTGAGGCTGATCGTAAGCATACGATAACTTTTCATCTTGGTCTTCAATAAAACTGGATAAAGGCTCATCGATTTGATGCGACGCAAGATGGACTGGAAGAGTATGTGAAGAGGTAGATTGTTTTTTAGAAGCGGAGATCCTCTGAGCTGCAGGTTTTGCAAAATGTCCACGAAGTCTTTCCATTTCTCGGTTTAACCTTGTATTTGTCTCATTCAAAGAAGAAAAAAGAGGTTGAGAAAGTTTTATATATTTTTGTGTACTCGCAGAAAAATAGAGTTGAACTGCGGTCGGAAAATAGCGTACGTGGGGAGAAAGGTTAGAAAAATTAAAATTTACAAGGTTATCAAATGTTCCAGCGACACCGCCATCAGCTATAAGAATCAAAAATGTATCGGATGCAGAAATACTTGGATTGGGAGACTCTGCAACCTCTAGTGTTCCGGAGAGCTGCGCTGTACCAGAAATAAGAAGCTGAGAAAATGTTGAAGCGTTTTGCACATTGATGACAAGAGTGCCCGATGGGGTTTGTATATAAGAACCATTCATCGTCATGACACCTGGAATCCCTCCAGGTCCAGGATCACCGGGGATTACCGTTCCGGCGTTTGTGACTTTAAGTGTCGGTAATAAAAAGGGAGAAGCGGTTCCGACCCCAGCGTAAGTGGCGGGCCCCGCGATGGAATAGGTATCTGCTAGTAAATTTGCATCGTTAACAAAAAGACCCCCGTTTTGTGTGAGGGCATGCGCTACTACCGCGCTTCCAAAGGAATGTCCACTCGCTGTTCCGGAATTCGAATTGGTCAGAGTCCCACCGTTCATGATCATAGTGGTCCCTGCAAGAGCAACTCCGAAGTTGGGACCGCCCGAAATACCTCCTGTAACCGGACCTGTATTAGTAAGGGAGATGCTGCCACCATTGATAGTGAGAAGCCCGTTGGTTCTGAATCTTACTCCAGATGTTCTTTCAATTCCCGTAACGCTTCCTGTATTTGAGAGATTTACGGTTCCATCGTTGATAGTCAGAGAAGTCAACGCAATAACATCACAGCCAACAGGGATTCCACTATTTGCTGTTGAAAGGACTGCTCCTGAATTGTTCATGGAAAAAGTGCTACTAGTAAGGGTAAGAGTAGCAGAAGAGAGAGAGTTTCCCATGACATTTTGTGTACCACCAATTGTTGCGGTGACGGCTCCACTATTCATGATTTGCAGGGTAGAGTTAGTTAGAGTTATATCCGTGCTAGCTGAAACTTGATTCCCTGTTGCCCCGAAAGTTGAGGTAGCTTCTACTGTTATAGGAGCTGAATTAGACAAAGTAAGATTACTTTGATCCAGGTTAATAAAGGAGTTGCTGACAAGCCCATTTCCTATCAAAGGAATGAATGCAATTGAGCTGCTTGTAATGGAGCCTGTATTATTTAATAGTAAGCTTCCGTTCGTAATAGTAAGAGAGTTAGGAAGAAGAGCGGAAGCCGCAGTGATAGCTATATTTGTGATATTTCCAGAGTTTGTACTAGTAACGTTGGCATTCGAGATCATCATATTTGCACATGAGATCCGGGTGCTAGTAAAAATACCTGCAATATTCTGTGAATTCAAGGCATTGAAGGTCCCTTTTGTGAAATGGATATCTCCACTGGAAGTTAACCTTTTACAGTTAATGATCCTAAAGGATCATTGATTGCAACAGTCAGGATAGATGGAGCTGAAGCGGATAGTACAGGCACAAATCCCGGTATAGTTAAGATAGTATGATTTCCTTCTTCAACTGTAATTGCAACTGGGTTTCCGGAAGGATTTGTTGCAAGAATAATAGAAGTATCAGTGCTGGCGGCTGATAAAGTGTAAGAAAGGGGACTATTGAAAGTAATCGATTGTAGCGTGATATTTGGGATCTGATTAGTTATAGTGATCGTAGAGTTTGAAGTGATAGAAGCTCCAAATGTTGCAGTATCTCCAGCAAATTCAGGAAAAGATGGATTAGTACTCCAGTTTGCTGAATTACCCCAATTACCGCTTCCCGTTGCCGTCCATGTCCCGTCTAATGCATGAATAATTCCAGCACAGGGTATACTAAAAAGAACCAAACTAACAATTTTCTTTCGAAATGACATAAAACCTCTTTTCTGTTTAAATTCTCTTTTAATTTATTTCTTGCTGA
>JABEVM010000196.1 GCA_013041585.1 Chlamydiota bacterium | reverse complement strand
CTTTCATATAAGGGCCGATAGATTTCTAACCAATCGTTAAGAGGGATATAGTTCACATAAGAGGAAGGCCTTTCAGGACGAGCAAGCCAAAATACAGTGCGCCTTTTGAGCTCGTTTTCTGAAAGCTGTACGTTTTCTTTTGGAAAATGCTCTCGAAGATAGCTTTCCACCTCTGATAGGAGATTTATACTTTGGGAAGAGGTAGCTTTCACAAGAGAGATGTGATGTCTAAACTCATGATCAAAAGTAGCAGCTTTTGTAAGACTCAAGGCCACAAGGTGTTTTTTATTATGCATGACCCTCTTTGCCCATTCTTGAGGGACTTTTTCTAATTCTAAGGTCAGCCACTCTTTGTTTTTCCCCATGAAGTAGATGACAAGAGGGGAGTTGATTTGTTTAGGGTAGACAAGAGCGTATTTTTTTAATGTGTCTAAATGGTCCCATTCCCAGGGGCCTATGGCCATGAGGGTAATATGGAGTTCTTCCGGTCTTATAAATTGTAGGTTAGGATAGGCTTTTTCTAAGATGGGGTGATGTTCTTTCCAAAAGATGCTGATGAAGGTGTTTTGTATTGAGATGAGAGAAGCAATGCTTCCCTTGTCCACAGGAAGCGAGCGGTATTCCTCTCTCGTTTCAGAAGAGAGAGGAAACTGCAGGGCAGAGAGGAAAACAAGAAAAACACTGAGAGTGAATTTTCTTAAGAAAGTGATCACACTCCGCCCCTATGTTCTGACGCGAATGTTAGCGATTCGCCGTACTTGCAGGAGGTGGTAAAAGAGCTTTTCGGCTCAATTTAATTTGACCTCTGTCATTGATGTCCAAAACTTTTACTTCTACGCTATCGCCTATTTTGCAAACATCGTTAACATCTTGGATACGTTCATGCGAAATTTCAGAAATATGGCAAAGTCCTTCTTTTGAAAAGATTTCTACAAACATTCCAAAAGGAACAATCGATACAACTTTTCCAGTGTATGTCTTACCAATTTCAACTTCAGCTGTCAGGTTATGGATCATCGTTCTCGCAATTTGCATTGCTTCTTCACTGGTTGCTGCAATGCTTATCACGCCATCATCGTTGATATCAACTTGTGCGCCTGATTCTTCAATAATTGCTCGAATTTGTTTTCCGCCTGGACCGATAATGGTTCCAATTTTACTCGGCTTAACCTGCATTGTTGTAATGCGAGGAGCATGCGCAGAGAGGTTCTCTTTCGATTTTGGACAAGCTTCAAGCATTTTTTGAAGGATGTGGATACGACCTTGCTTAGCTTGAGCCAAGGCTGCTTGCATAATACTATGAGTGATCCCTTCAATTTTAATATCTAATTGGAAGGATGTGATCCCTTTTGCATCTCCAGTGACTTTGAAGTCCATATCTCCGAGCGCATCTTCTGCACCGAGGATATCGGATAAAATAGCAAATTGGTCGCCTTCTAAGATAAGGCCCATTGCAATTCCAGCAATTGGTGTCTTAATCGGCACACCCGCGTCCATAAGAGCTAAACAGCCTCCGCAGACGGTCGCCATAGAAGAGGATCCGTTGGATTCTGTGATGTTAGACTCTAGACGTATCGTGTATGGGAAATGTTCTTGTTTTGGAAGAATTTTGCTAATGGCATTTTCTGCAAGCTTTCCATGACCGATTTCTCTTCTACCTGGGGATCCAATTCTACCTACTTCACCTACAGAGAAAGGAGGGAAATGGTACTGTAGATAGAAACGTCTGATACTGTCTTCGTTTAAGTCTTCGTAGCGTTGCCCCATCGTTTCGCCGCCCAAAGTACAAACAGCAATCGTTTGTGTTTCGCCGCGTGTGAAAAGAGCGCTACCATGAGTGCGTGGTAAGAGTTCGAGTTCAATGTTAATCGGACGGATATCTTCACAAGATCTTCCATCAGAGCGTACATGCTCTTTTAGGATCATTTGACGCATTGTGTTTGCTTTGATCTTTTCTAGGGCGCCAGAAACAATCGTTTTATGATGTTTTGTTTCATGGGTGCCTTCTGGATGATAGTGGTCTTTTATTTTTTTTGTAATGAGGGCTATCGCATTTTCTCTAGCAAGCTTTTCTTTTACTTTAAATGCATCATGGAGTTCTTTACCGATTAAATTCTCCATTTCGTGCACAAGATCTTGAGGAATGACTTGCAAAACAGGAGTTTTTTTAGGTTTTCCAATCGTTTTTTGCCATTCATCTAGCGCTTCACAAATGATTACAATGGCTTTATGCCCTTCTTCAATGGCCTCTAAGAGTTGCTCTTCTGTAAGGAAGTCGCAACTACCTTCAATCATCAGAATCGCTTCATGCGTTCCAGCGAGCATGAGGTCGAGCTTTGATTTTTTCTGCTCTTCTAAAGTTGGGTTGATTATGAAGTTGCCATCAATATATCCAACGCGCACTGCGCCGATTGGTTTAATGAGGGGAATGTCGGAGATGACTAAAGCTGCAGAGGCTGCGCAAATCGCTAAAGGCTCTGGAGTATGGACTCCATCATAAGATAGGACATATGTTAGGACTTGGACTTCATTATAGTAGCCTTCATCGAACATAGGACGAAGAGGTCTGTCGATGAGCCTACTAATTAAAATTTCTCTTTCAGCAGGTCTTCCTTCTCTTTTTATGAATCCGCCAAGGGTTTTCCCTGTTGAAGAGAACTTTTCTTGGTAATCCACACGTAGTGGAAAAAAATCCGCATCTGGGGTTGCCTCTGGCGCAGCGCAAGCTGTTGCAAGAAGCATGGTGTCGCCTGAGCGAATCATGACAGCGCCGTTGGCTTGACGCGCAATTTTGCCTGTCTCAAATGTAATATCGCGACCGGCAATGCTAATTGTTTTTGTATGTTTGTTCATTAACTATAAACTCCGTGTTCATTTTGTTATTTATAGGATGAACTGACCACTAGAATGGATTAGATTTAATCCAAGGTAGAGGGCATTTCATCCCAGGTGTTTCTATCAAAGCCATGAACTATAGCAAGTATAACCTTAAGGGGCAAGAGAGATTAAAAAGGTTTTTTTGTGGGGGAAAGTACCCTGGATTGAAGTCCAGGGTAAAAAAGATTATTTGCGTAAGTTGAGACGCGCTATCAAGTGTTGATAACGTTTTGTATCTGTAGAATTGAGATAATCTAACAGTTTACGTCTTTGGCCAACAAGTTTAAGTAAAGACAGCCTGGAAGCGTGATCTTTCGGAGCTAGCTTAAGATGTTCTGTAAGCTCAGCAATTCTTTCGGTAAGAATAGCGATCTGTACATCTGCAGATCCTGTATCTTTCTCATGCAACTGAAATTTTTTGGTAATTTCTTCTTTGGTACCTTTATCTAAAGACATTAGAAAAATCTTCCTTCTTGATTGAGAGTTTTAAAAGATAGACTAACTTTCGTTTGTTAAACCATTGGTCTTATTGTAACTTAAGTGAATTAATTCAGCAATCACAAAAAGATCTTTCTCGTTCTAGCCTTTTACTTGCATTTTGTCAGTTGTAGTGCTAGATTTTATGACATAAATCCTACCACATTCTTCTTTTATGGGAAATACTATTCTCGAGAATCTTTTTTGTAGCATGATAGAGAAATTTTTATATGACAGCGAATGATGAATTTTTTATGAATGAAGCGCTCCTTGAAGCAAAAAAAGCTTTTATAGTAGGAGAGGTCCCTGTTGGCGCTGTCATAGTACATTCAGGAAAAATACTAGTAAGGTCCCATAACCTTGTGGAATCACTTCAGGACGCCTCAAAGCACGCAGAGCTCGCCTGTATGCAAAAAGCAGCTGAGATTTTACAAAATTGGAGGCTTCTTGGGTGTACCTTATATTGTACTCTCGAGCCATGCTCTATGTGCGCGGGCGCTATGCTGCTTTTTCGCATTCCCAGACTTGTTTGGGGAGCGCCTGATGTACGCCATGGCGCAAATGGAAGTTTTGTTGATTTATTTTCAAAAACGCACCCTACACACACTATAGATATTACTTCAGGGGTTTTGCAAGACGAGTGTTCCCATATAATAAAAGAATTTTTTCAAAAAAGACGTATGGAGTCGAATGTTAGAGAATCTCTTTGACGAGCTTGTAAAAGAGCAAGAAAAAAAGGTTATGAAGACCGCTCACTTGATTCTTCCTAACCTTACCGCGGATGATTTGCTTCAGCCGAATGATTTTCCAGCCTTAGACAATCACCCTTATTTTCGGTATGAAGAGGGGGTTTTAGAAGGTCTTCGCACTGCTCGCATGGCCTATTTGGCCCTGCAAAAAGACCAAGAAAATAGCGCTGCTGCAAAGTAAAATTTTACAATGTATCAAAAGAGGCTCTTATGAGCGACGTTTTGCTCAAGATTGAAAATATTAAAAAAGTTTATTTTAAGAAAAATCAGCCGGTAAAAGAAGCCCTATCTGGGATTACCCTTGATCTATATGAAGGGGAGATTCTTTCTTTGCTTGGTGTCAATGGGGCTGGAAAGACAACTCTTTCCTCTATCATTGCGACATTGCACCCACCAACATCTGGAAACATTTTTTGGAAAGGGTCCTCTATATATGATGATCTACTCTCTTATAGAACCATAGTGGGTTTTTGCCCGCAAAAGCCGAACCTAGATCCTCTTTTGACTTTAGAAGAGAATTTGTTCTATGCAGGGAAATTCTTTCGACTTTCCACGAAAGAAGCAAATAGGCGTAAAGACGAGCTCATGGAAGAGTTTGATTTGAAAACCTATGCAAAATCCTCTCCTCAGTATCTCTCTGGGGGATATAAGCAGAGGTTTATTTTAGCGAGAACCCTCATGCACTCTCCAAAACTGATCATTTTGGATGAGCCAACTGTTGCCCTAGATGTGCAAATCCGAAGAGAACTCTGGAAAAAGATCTCATTTCTTAAAGAAAAAGGGGTGACAGTCCTTTTGACAACACATTACTTAGAAGAAGCGGAAGTGCTTTCAGATCGTGTGTGCATCATTGATCAAGGAAGAATCAGACGTATTGATACGCCGGACAACTTGAAAAATCATTACAAAAAAGAAAATTTGGAAGATGTATTCATCCAACTTATGGAAGAGGAGAGAAGCCCAAGTGATTTCACAGAAAACTAAAATTTACATACTCACGATCTGTCAGCTCCTAAGACGAGATCTTCTTATCTACAGAAGAGAATTCTTAAGTAAGCTTTTTGATAACTCTTTTGTGCTCCTTACCTATCTTGTCGTCTTTGGATATTTCATGCCGCAATTTGGAGGAGGTGGTTACGGTCCTTTTATCCTTATAGGATCGATTGCCAGCTTCGGCTTTTTTGATATGGTTGGAAAAGTGTCTGACATGATGTTTGATATTCAGGGAGATCGCGCCATTTCTTATACACTCACTCTTCCTCTTCCTTCATCTCTTCTTTTCCTTAGAATGGCGCTGTATTGGGCGATTAATTCAGCTGTCGTATCCATCTTTTTGATTCCTATTGGGAAATTGATCCTTTTCTCGCAATTTGACCTATCAAAAATTTCTGTTTTAAAATTCATCTTGATTTATCCGCTCATCCATCTTTTTTACGGCTTCTTTAGTCTATGGATGGTAGGGATTTTGAAAGGAATTGGAACGATTGCGCAGTTATGGGTCCGTGTGATCAACCCCATGTATATGTTTGGAACTTTTTTCTATTCATGGCATGCGGTACATAGTTTTTCTCCAGTTGTAGCTTACCTGAATTTATGCAATCCAATGGTCTTTATTATGGAAGGACTCCGTTCTGCTTGTTTAGGATCAGAAGGGTATTTGCCTTTTTGGGTTAGCTTCTTAGCTCTACTTGGATTTACTATTCTCTGTGGATGGGATGGAATCAGACGTCTGAAGATTAGATTAGACTGTGTATAAAAAAACACCTCTGCGGTAGGGTTTACTGCAGAGGTGTATATTATAGAGAGGGAATAGGTTTAGGCTTTAATTCCGTGCCGTAAACCTACAGATGCCCCTGCTAGTCCTACTGCTACTGTTAAAGCTGTTAAAGCCATAAGATGTCCACCTTTAGATCCTATTTCAGAAAAAACTTTTGCCAAAGCGGATTGGACGGATTTGCTTTGCTTATCTTGAGGTAAAGCATCTACTTTTTTTGTAAGGAATTTACTAGCTATAAGAAGAGTTAGAACCGTTCCACCAGCTGCGAGTGTGGCGCCTGTGATGCTATATCCAGCAATTTTTAGCGCTCTTGTTGAAGCAGATAATAATATTTTGCTAGATTCGGTTCTAACTGAAGGAATTTTACCTTTGGATGCTGCGTGAGCAAGAGTTGTAAGATTTATAAAAGCTAAAGCAGCTCCCGCCATTTGTATTTTTGATAAACTCATAGTAATGACCTTGATTATTTAAAAAGTAATAACATTCTAATAT